>CBDTWX010000369.1:0-6006 GCA_965364305.1 uncultured Thermoanaerobaculia bacterium | reverse complement strand
AAACTGTCGCCCGCCATGAAAGAGACCGAAGGGTCCTTACGGATCCTCGTGCCGTAGCGGAGGACGTAGCCCAGGGTCACAGCCATGCAGGCGGCCAGAAAAAGAAGTCGAAAAAATATCGCGCTGTTGAGCGGGAGCCCGGCAATCTCCTGGGCGATGTTGACGGTGAAGGGGTTGGTGGTGGCGGCCGCAAAGCCGACCGCTCCGGCGACATAGACCAGTGCCACGCCGTAGATCCGGTCACAGCCGATCTCTTTTGCCACGATCAGGAAGATCGGCACGAGGGGGATGAACTCCTCTCCCATCCCGAGGGTCGAGCCGCCGATCGCCATCGCGGTCATGAGAACGACGGTCAGCAGCTTCCACGACGAACGCAGACGGTTCAGGATCGAGCCCAGAACCGCTGGAATCGTGCCGGTGGCCTGGAGGATCCCAAAGACCCCGCCCATGATGAAGATGAAGAAGATGATGTCGGCAGCCTTCACCATGCCGCGCGGAATGGCGCTGAGAAAACCTTCGAGACTCACCGGGCTCGCCATTCCCGGCGCCTCGTCTCCGAACAGCAGCCCCTTCGCCGAGCGGTGCTTTGGCAACGTCTCGAAGGTTCCGGGCACCAGCACCGTCCGTTCGATGCCGCCGACGACTCGGGATTCGCGGTCAAACTGGCCGGACGGCACGACATAGGTCATCAGACTGCAGACGAACACCATGCCGGTGAGCAGAGTGAAGACGTGCGGGACCCGGATACGCTGCAGCAGACCTCTCATATTCGTCCCCCTCAGGTGGCCGAGGATACGCGAAATCTGACGTGATGGTTGTCGGTTGAACGGTCATCGTCGGGATGACCGCACATCCTCGTCCTCGCTGAGCACCCGATTGATCAGTGACAGCGCGGCCAGCGCCTCCTCCCGGTGGGTGGTGGCGATCTCGGTAGCGAGGGCGTTGATCATCACGGTCACCGCGGCGACCGCGTTGGTAAACATCATGTTGTCGCTGCGCACCGGCAGCACGTGGCGAGCGAGGGTCGCCGCGGGCGCGGTCTCGCGATCGACGATCGCGACCGTCGGTACACCGAGCTTTCGAGCATCCCGCAGAATGTCGAGGCTCTGACGCGAGTAGGGGGGAAGTGAGATCGCCATGACAAGATCGCTGGAATCGAATCCGACCAGCTGCTCGCGGGGCGACGAGAAGTATGACGGCAAACACGAGGCTCGGAGGCCTACCTGAAGGAGGGTATAGGCCGCCAGCTCGGCCAGGAGGGCCGAAACCCCCATTCCGAAGGTGTACACGTGTTCGGCGGTGAACAGGGATTCGGCCGATTCGGTGAAAACACGCCGGTCAAGTGACTCCACGGTGCGTCCGATGTTCGTGATCTCGAGGTGTGCCACCGAGGCCAAAAGATCGGCGGCCACGTCCTCATCAGCTTCCTCGCTCCCGGTGTCGAGCCGGCACCGAAGCATCTCGACGAGCTCCATCTTCAGCTCGGAGAAACCCGGGTAGCCGAGCCGCTGGGCGAATCGCACCACGGTCGCCTCGGAAACCCCCACCCTCCTCGCCAGCTCGGGGACGGAAAAGAAAGGAACCGAGGTCAAGTGCTCGAGCAAATAATCGGCGATCGCGCGTTGCTGCGGCGGTAACGACGCCGCGGCGTTGATCAACCGCTGTCGAAAATCTACCTCCGGCCTTCCCCTGGGCATTTCACCCCCCTCCGCATCGCCGGATCGAGCTCATCGCCAGTTTGACGAGGAGTTGCCGCCCGGCGTTCGAAAAACCACCCTCCGAATGCGAGTTGACACCGATCGAGAGGTGACTTATCTTACAGGCATGATAGCAATACTTTCACTCAGGTTCAATTATGAAATGAATCTTTCATCAATGGAAGGAGCAAGGTCATGACGAGGAGATCCAGCATCCTGAATTTGTTGGCGTTTGCGGGCATCGCGCTCTCTGCTCTGCCGTTGCACGCCCAGAGCTCGACCTCGGGTCTGATCCGCGGCACGGTCACCGATCCGCAGGGCGCCGTCCTGCCGGGTGTCACGGTGATCGCGAGGTCCGAGGCGTTGATCGGTGGCCAGAAGGTGGTCATCAGCAACGCCGAGGGAACCTACCGCTTTCCGGCCCTGACCCCGGGACTGTACTCTCTTGAAGCGCAGCTCGATGGGTTCCAGCCGGTGCGACAAGAAAACGTCGTCGTCGAGCTGGGCCAGAGTCTGGATGTCGATCTGCAAATGGGTGACGTCACGATCTCGGACGAGATCGTTGTCGTGGCCGAGTCCTCACAGGTAAGCACGGTCTCCAACAGCGTGTCGCAGAACCTCGGGCAGTCGTTTATCGAGCGCCAGCCGCTGAGTCGCAGCCCGACCAGCCTGATGGACTATGCGCCGGGCGTCCAGAACGGCGCGGCCTATGGCGCCCCCGATACTTACCAGAACGCCTACAACCTGGACGGCGTCGATGTCTCGGACCCGGAGCTGGGCACGCAGTGGGTGCTCCCGAGCATGGACTGGATCCAGGAGGTGGAGGTGGCCGGACTCGGCGCTGATGCCGAGTACGGGGGCTTTACCGGGGCAGTGGTCAACCTGATCACCAAGTCCGGCGGCAACCAGTTCCACGGTGACGTGCGCGCCTACTACTCGGGCGGCTCGATGAACGCCTCCAACGCCCCCGAGGGATCCGAGGGAGAGAGCAAGGTCGACAAGGACATCGAGGGCAGCGTCAACATCGGCGGTCCCCTCAAGCGCGACACCGCCTGGTTCTTCACCTCGGTGGACCGGCGCGAGCGCGGCATCGACCAGTTCTTCGCGGCCGGTGCCCCGGCGGATGAACAGACCGACGACACGAGAATCTGGACCCAGGCCATCTTCAAGGCCACGTGGCAGCTGGGTTCGTCGAACAAGCTGCTGGGTCTGGTCAACTACGACGGCGTCGAGCACGACTACCGCGGAGCCGGCGATTTCACGTTGGCCAGCGGCTCACAACGCCAGGAGTCGCCTAACTACTCCTACAACCTGTCTTGGGAGTCGCTGGTCAACGATAGCAACTTCCTCACCGTCAAGTTCCTGGGCTACTCCGGCGAGGACAAGCGTCTCGCCTACAACGGCGATATTCCCGGCCGCTTCGATAGCTGGGAGGGCTGGGATTGGCAGAACTACGGTACGCCATGGAACAAGGAGGTCGGCCGCAACTCGCTGGACGCTGCCTGGAACCTGTTTGCCGATGGGCTCTTCACCCGCACCGACTCTCACGACTTCAAGTTTGGCATCAACTACGAGGCCATGACCAGCAAGTACGTCACTCGCCGCGCCGGCGGATTCTCGTACTACGACGATTCGTGGTACTGCGACTCCAGCGACGCCTACTTCGAAGACCCTTTCTGCGGCGTCTTCTCCTCCGACTGGGGCGGTGAGTGGAACCTCGACGCGGAGATGGACGGCTTCCACGCCTACGCCCAGGACTCGTGGAAGGCGGGTCGATTGACGCTGAACTACGGAGTCCGATACACCAAGTACACGGGTGATTTCACCGACCCCGTGTCGCCACCGACCTCGGGCGGTCGTCACGTCTATGACGCCAGCATGTGGGCGCCGCGGCTTGGTCTGGTGTGGGATCTCACCGGGCAGGGCCGGACCGCTCTCAAGTTCCACTACGGCATCTACCACGACGGGATGTCGGTGGTGATCTTCGACCGCGAGGCTTCGGGAGACGCCGTGTCGAACACCGAGTACTTCGATTACAACTTCGACACCGGAGAGTTCGACATTCCGGCGGGCGGCTCTGTCAATGCCTTCGCCGACATGGATCCCGACATCAACCATCCCAACGTCGAGCAGTTCGTCGCGACCGTCGAGCACCAGCTCTTCGGCAACATCCTCCTCGGTGTCGACTACATCCGCCGCGAGAACAAGGACATCGTCGCCATGGTGCCGTCCAATATCGGGGACTATGATGCGCAGGTGGCCCCGGACAACCCCCTCGGCGGTGGTCCGCTGCCCTTCTTCGACCTGCTCGCACCGCAGGAATACCTCATCACCAACCCCGACGAGGCGAAGCGGGACTACGAGTCGGTGGTCCTCAGATTGCAGAAACGCTACTCCGGCCGTTGGTCGCTCGATACCTCGCTGGTGTGGTCCGACGTGACAGGCAACGCTGACTGGGGGATCAACAGCTACGTGGATGACTTCGAAGATCTGAACGGACTGGTCAATGCCGACGGCACGTTGCCGTTCAACTCGGAGTGGGTCTTCAAGGTGTCCGGCTCGGTGGATCTGCCGTGGAACTTCATGTTCTCCGGCTTTTACCAGTACCAGACCGGCGCGCACTGGACCCCCTATGTGCGGATGCGGGATCTCTTTTACAACAACCGCACCTCGGTGTACATGACGCCTCGGGGGAATGAGCAGTATCCGAGCCGCAGCGTGCTCGACCTTCACCTGGAGTACGACTTCAATCTCGGCGGCGACCTCAAGTTGGCGCTGTTCGTCGACAGCTTCAACACCCTCAACTCGGACAAGATAACCAGCGTGGCCCAGCGCTGGGGTGACTACTATTACGCCTACTGGAATCACCCCGAGGAGAGCGAATGGGCACCGTCTGATTCGTACGAAACACCGACCTCGATTCAGCAACCACGCGTCATTCGCGTTGGAGCCAGGTTCAGCTTCTGATCGATGAGATGCGGGCGGCCTTCGGGCCGCCCGTCTTCTGCCTTCGGGGGAACCATGCCGAAAACTCTGACCGGGATGTTACTCACTGCGTGCGTGCTGGCATCCGTGACTCCGGCGGCTGCAGAGAGGCCGCGGGGCCACCTGGTGCTCAACGGCGGCGGATCCAAACCTGACGCGGTGATGGAGAAGTTTGTCGAGCTGGCCGGTGGACCGGACGCTCGGATCGTGATCTTTCCGACCGCGTCCGGCGAACCGGACACCGGCGCCTACTACCGCGATCTTTTTGGAGGCTACGGCTGCAGCAACATCGTCGTCGCGGACGTGAGGTCGAACGACGATGCGGAAGACTCCGCTCTTGCGGCAGAGGTGGGCGATGCGGCAGGAATCTGGTTTGCGGGCGGCGACCAGCGCCGGATCACCGACGCTTTACTGGACACGGCGGTGGGCCGGGCAGTCGAAGCCGCGTTCGTCGGCGGTGCAGTGGTTGGTGGAACCTCCGCTGGAACCGCGTGCCAGAGCGGACTCATGATTACCGGGGACGGCGATTTCGCGGTGATCACAGCCGAAAACGTCGAGCTCTGGAGGGGCCTCGGTCTATTTCGCGGGGTGATCGTCGATCAGCACTTCGTGGCCCGCAGGCGGCACAATCGCCTCATCTCGGTGGTGCTCGAGCACCCGGATCTGCTCGGTGTCGGCGTCGACGAAGCAACTGCGGTGTGGGTTCGCCCGGACGGGACCTTCGAAGTGCTCGGAGACGGTTGGGTGATGGTGTTTGACGCATCGCAGGCACAGGTCAGAAGGGCCGACCGCGGGAAGCAGGGTGTGGCGCTCGGGGTTCACGGCCTCACCACCCATGTGCTCCTACCCGGCGAGATCTTCGATGTCGATCTGCGCCGCGTGGTGATGACCAGGACACGACAGCAATGACCAGCGGACCACCGGTGCCGACGTCGGTCTCTGCCGCCAGCTCGGGCCTGCTCGAAGCCCTGTGCGCGATCTCCTCACCGAGCGGAGACGTCGAGGGACTCCGTCGGGTCGCAGAGCGCGTCGGGGCGGAGCTGAAAGATTTCGGGTTGACACCCGAGATTTGTCTCCGGACGGGAGTCAACGGGGCGGAGCAGCCGCTGCTGGTCGCCCGTGGCGCCGGAACCGGAGAAGACCACCTCCTGCTTTTGGGCCACCTCGACACGGTTTTGCGTGCGGTGAAGCCGCGATGGAAGAAGGGACGGCTCGAGGGCACGGGTGCGCTCGACATGAAGGGCGGTTTTGCAGCGCTCGTAGGTGCTTTCATGCTGCTCCGGGAGCAGGGTCAGACACCGCCGGACGACATCGTGCTTGTGGC
>CBDTWX010000368.1:0-6020 GCA_965364305.1 uncultured Thermoanaerobaculia bacterium | reverse complement strand
CGCCGCCGCAGGCGGCGGCGAGCCAACTCTCGACGGTGGCGTCGCGGCCCGTCAATGCCTGGCGGTGATCCTGCGCGAAGTACCCGGTCTTCACCTCATGTCCCCACCGGATCTTGCCGGCGTCCGCCCTGAGTTCGCCGATCGCTATTTTGAGAAGGGTTGACTTGCCGATACCGTTTGGCCCGATGATGGCGAGTCGGTCGCCTCGCCGAACATTGAGATCGACGTTCGAGAGGACCTGGTTGTCACCAAACGCCTTCGACACGCCCTCCACCCGCAGCGCCTCCTTGCCGCTCGGTCGAATCTGGCTGAATTTGAAGACCGGATATCTCCTCGAGGACCGTGGGAGCTCCTCGATGACGATCCGGTCCATCTGCTTGAGCTTGCTCTGGGCCTGACGCGCCTTGGTGGCTTTGGCTCGAAATCGGTCGGCAAACGCCTTGTGCTCGGCGATCTTCTTCTCCTGCCGCGCGATCTCGGCCTCCTTGCGCTCCCGCTCGGCAACCTTGGCCGACGTGAAGGCGGTGTAGTTGCCGGTGTAGAGGGTGATCGTCTCGTAGTCGATGTCCAGGGTGTGGGTGCTGACGTTGTCGAGAAACCGATGATCGTGGGAGATCACCACCGCGCAGCCGCGATAGGTGACGAGGAATTTTTCCAGCCAGCGGATCGAAACGATGTCGAGGTGGTTCGTGGGCTCGTCGAGCAGCAGACAACCGGGATCCGATGCGAGGACCTTGGCGAGCAGCACCCGGAGTTTGAAACCGCCCGACAGGGTCGATAGCGGCTGCCGATGGAGCTCGGTCGCAATGCCGAGCCCCTCGAGAATCTCTGCCGACCGTGCTTCGAAGCTGTAGCCGTCGAGGCTGATGATGAGGTCCTCGATCTCGGCGTAGCGGTCTCCATCGAAATGATCCTCCGAGGCCTCGAGAATTCGTTCCTTCTCTGCGAGGGCATTCCACAGCTGCGCATGGCCCATCATGGTCAGGTCGAGAATTGGGGTGTGTTCGAAACCGAAGTGATCCTGTTCGAGCACCCCGATCCGGAGGCGCTTGGGGACCGACACCTGCCCTTCGCTCGCCTCTTCCCGGTTGGCGAGGATCCTCAGAAACGTGCTCTTGCCGGACCCGTTCGCACCCACGAGCCCGTAACGGCGCCCCGAGTTGAGCTGAAAGCTCACACCTCGGAACAACGTCTGGTTGCCATAGGCCTTTGCGAGATCGGTGATCGCGATCATGGCTCGGGAGAATACCAGGGAACGGGTATGGATTCGCGCCACGTTGACCATTCAACGTTTGGCTCATCCGAGATGACGTGAGGTCGGGAGCGGCGCAGAGACAGCGATCAGGTTCAGGGGCAGGAACCAGACACAGCGACAGGTGTCAGTTGCAGCGGTCAGAGGCAGCGTTCAGGGGCAGGAATCAGAATCAGTGACGGTGTCAGCGTCGACGAGAGCCCTCAGGGGCAGTGGTCAGAGTGAGTGAGGCCGTTGTGGTCACCTCCGGGTCGTTCAAATGGGAAAGCTGATTCACCTCACCGAATTCCGGATGAGCCGAACGTTTCAAGGTTGAAACATCTCCTGGGAATACCAGTGGATGTCGGGTTTTTGAAGGTCAATCTCGTCAATACTCGCCCAGGTCCGGGAGCACACGATGAAATCGTTTCGCCCTCGGGGCCAGTACAGCCATCCCGAGCTTTTCGACGCCCGAGACCATTTGAAATACAGCGGGCCTGCGGTGACGAAGCCGAATCCCCGTTTTTCCTCGGCCGCGCCGATTCCGCTGTCGTCGGCGGAGAAACCGCTCGTTGAGGATGCTGCCGTCTTCCACTCATACTCAATCGAGTAGCCGGCCGCCGGTGCAGCGATGACCCGCAAGGCCACGAGTTGCTCTCCTTTCCGGAAGAGGACCACTGGACCGTAGGGGATGCCGATGCTCCGCGCCGACACCGACACCAGTTCCGGCGTCGGGTTTTCCGGTGGTGGAGGCGGTCCCAGACATCCCGTCGCCGCACCGACCAGCGCGGCGAGAACACAACCGACAAGGACTTTTCGCGTGCCGTACAAGAGCATGGCCATGATTCCAATGTACTACGGGTGTCGATCATCATCTCCCAGCAACCCAAAATCAACGGTCGACTCGGTTTGGGCCCGTTGCTGTGCCCGTCTGCGTCTCCGTGCCCGCCGTGAACGCGGGACGAGTTCACCACATGGGTTGATCATGACCCTTCTGGTGCAGGCGTCTCGCCTGCACACAGCGGCAGCGGCCGCTGATCCGTGCCGCTGACAACTGCCGCTGACAACTGCCGCGGTCTCCTTTCGCTGATCCCGACCCGGTTCCTGGTGAGTCGGGATCAGAGCGGTCGGAGGTTTGTCGACACTCTGGTGGCAATTTGTGGAGTCTCACCGAGACCTGGAAGTCGGTCCGGGTTATGATCTGGTGACTGATTTTTCGAAACGGGGGATCTTCAATGAAGCGCATCAGCCTGGTCGTTGTCTTGCTTTTTTTCGCAACCGCATTCTCGGTTCAGGCCGGAGACGGAGACGCCATCCTCGGAGTCTGGGCGACCGATCCTGACGGTGAGGGGGGACAAGCCCACATCGAGATCTACTCAGATGGGGATCGCTACTCCGGCAAAGTCGTGTGGCTCGAGAAACCGGTCTACACCGCCGAAGACGAGGATGGGGAAGAAGGCGAGCCAAAGGTCGACAAGAAAAACCCGGACGAGGCACTGCAGTCACGCCCGATCATGGGGATGGTGCTGATGGAGGGTTTTCGTTATGACGGCAAGGGACTCTGGCACAAAGGAACGATTTACGATCCGGACAACGGCAAGACCTACAAATGCAAGGTCAGGCTGACCGAAGACGGCATCCTCAAGGTTCGCGGTTTCATCGGTTTCTCGTTGATCGGCCGTACCTCGGAGTGGACGCGGGTCCAGGCGGACAGCTAATCCACCGGCCTCACGGATTCGGCTGTCATCACTCGATGAGTGTTTCATGCCGGCGACCCGCGCCAAGCGCGTGTGCTCCGGCCACCCGCGTCAACGCCCAGTCGACCCTGGAGGATTCCGTGTGTCGCAAGCATCCGAGCATTCAATGCTTGGCGCATTTCATCTCGCAGGAACACTCGTCGTGGGTGGTGTACTTTCGCATGTATGATGCGACGGGGGTTTGCCGCATTGGAAGGCAATACACTGAGAAGGATCCTGCTCGCCGACGACGAACCGGACATTCTGGAGATTTCCAGGATCGCCCTCGAAACCGTGGGTGGTTTCGAAGTCGAGGTATGCAACTCCGGCGGCGAGCTGCTCCGGAGGCTCCCGGACTTCAAACCCGACCTCGTGATCATCGATGTTCTCATGCCGGATATGCTTGGCCTCGAGGTACTGCGTGCCGTGCGCCTGGTTCCCGGTTTCGAGCAGGTCCCGGTGGTGTTTCTTACCGGTGTGATCCACGGCGACGAGCTGGAGGCGCTGCGCAGAACAGGTGCGAGCGAGATTATCCTCAAACCGTTCGATCCGATGGCGCTGGCCGACCGGATCAGCGAAATTTGGGCCACCGCTCATGACGGGTGACAAGCAATCTCGGACGCCCGCCGAACAGCTCGAACAGGAGCTCGACAGGCTGCGCGCCGATTTTGCCGGGAAGCTGCCGGATCGATTGCAGGCTCTTGCCGAAGACTGGGAAGCGGTGAAAGACGCCGGTTGGGCACCCGATGGACTCCGGTCCCTGCACCGGTCGGTGCACGGTCTCATCGGTACGGCGGGCAGTCTCGGGTTCACTGTCCTGACAAAAATGGCTCGTCGGCTCGAACATCGGTTGATCGTGCTCCTCCAAAGTGATGCCGCTCCGAGCGACGAGGACAGCGCCGCGGTTGCCGCGTGGTTTGAAAAGATCGCCGAAGCCGCCGCCGAAGGCGCCCTGGAGGCCGTCGAGCAGGGTTCGGTCGGGTTCGCCCTTCACGGTGTGAATGCCATCCTGGAACCACGGAATCTCATCGTTGTGGTCGAAAAGGGGGAACCGTTCTCGAAAGAGCTGACCCAGCAGCTCGAGCATTTCGGTTTCGATCTCCAGGTGTGCAGCACCGTGGACACAGTTGCGGCAGCTTCGGCCGGTAGGGTGCCGGCGGCGGTGATACTGGAGTTGTCGTCGCAGACCGATGAGCTGAAAGGTGTCGCCGCGGCGAAGGCGGTACGGGACGCCTTTGGTGAGAGTGTGCCGGTCGTATTCTTCTCTGGCCGTTCAGACATCGAGGCCAGGTTGGATGCGGTGCGCGCCGGCTGCAGCGGTTTCTTCGTCAAGCCGGTCCACTACAGGGACGTCCTCGAAACCCTCGACCGCATCACGCGCAGTGAGCCTGAGCCCTACCGCATTCTCATCGTCGACGACGAGGAAGACGCCGCCGAATACTACTCTGCGTGCCTCAGGGCGGCCGGCCTGAGCACGGCAGTCGTCACCAATCCGTTCGACATCTCTTCGCAGCTGATCGAGTTTCAGCCGGATGTGATCCTGATGGACGTGTACATGCCGGGATGCAATGGGGTCGAGCTGGCCATGGTCATCCGCCAGGAGGAAGCGTTTGTCGGCGTTCCGATCGTGTTTCTGTCGCGCGAGACCGATCGAACCAAGCAGATCGTGGCCCTGGGAGAGGGAGGGGATGATTTCTTTACCAAACCGGTGGCACCAAACGAGCTGGTTTCCGTGGTATCAGCCCGCGCTAAGCGCGGTCGCACTCTCCGGACCCTCATGGAGCGGGACGGTCTCACCGGACTGTACTCTCACAGTCGCATCGTCGAGCAGATCGAGTCCGCCGTCCGCCGGGCGGATCGAAAGAAGAGTGAATTCTCAGTGGCCATGCTGGACATCGATGGATTCAAGGCGATCAACGACACCTACGGCCACCTCGTCGGAGACCAGGCCCTCAAAGCTCTTGCTTACCTCCTTCGTCAGCATCTTCGTTTGAGCGATGTCATCGGAAGATTCGGCGGTGACGAGTTCGTGATTCTGCTTCCAGACACCGATGGCATCGATGCCCTGGAAAAAATGGAGGAAATTCGACGGAATTTCGCCGCCATCGATCATGAAACCGCGAATGGCCTTTTCTCGGTAACGGTGAGCTGCGGAGTGGCGGAGTACCCGACGGCGCTGTCGTGCCATGAACTCATCGCGGCGGCCGATGATGCTCTTTATGGTGCCAAGCGCGCCGGACGAAATCGCGTCGTCCTTGCAGGAGAGGATGTTTGAGAGATGATGCGAAGAGGGCGACTCGCAGGCCCGATTTCGAGCATGTGGCTCCTGGCAGCGATCGCATGTGGTGGCCCTTCGGGGGATGAGGAGACCGCAATCAGGCGATCGACCTCGACCGAAAACGGTGTATTGACCTTTGGATCGGTATCGCTCACCCCCGCAAACGAGTTCGACGTCTTTCGTCCCTTTGCCGACTATGTCGCCTCACGCCTCCACGACGTGGGAATCGGCAGCGCGCGAGTGGTCGTCGTGGACTCGCTCAGCATGATGGTCGAGGAAATCGAGCGGGGAACGGTCGACGTGTTTATCGACAGCCCATTTCCGGTTGGTTTTGTGTGGAAACGAGCCGACCTCGAGGTTGTTTTGCGGCGATGGAAGCGAGGCTCGGATGCCTACCGGAGCGTCATTTTCACCCGCGTCGACAGCGATGTGGAATCATTGGAGGATCTGAGCGGGAACATCATCGCCTTCGGTGCGCCGTTTTCCACCTCGAGTTTTTTGATGCCCAAGGCGGCCCTTGCGTTGGCTGGATTGAACCTGGTCAATTATCAGGACGCGGCGGCCTCGATCCCGAGGGACAGGGTCGGATACGTATTCTCGAACGATGCCGAGAACACCATGTTTTGGGTACTGAAGCGAAAGGTCGTGGCGGGAGCTGTCAACGAGGACTATTTCGAGGAGCTGGCGGGGAGCCGGATTGAAGACCTGCGGATTATCCATTCGACTGGGGCGGTTCCTCGAAACCTCGTCTGCGTCCGAGGAGGCCTCGATCCGG
>CBDTWX010000367.1:0-6049 GCA_965364305.1 uncultured Thermoanaerobaculia bacterium | reverse complement strand
CAGCTTGAGTGCGGTGTAGAGATTGTCGTTGACGGCGGTTCCGCCCTGACCTGTTGCACCGATCAAGCCTGCGGTGAGCACCTCCCGAACGCCAGAGAACGAGGTGCTGTTCTGTATGACATCTGAGTAAACAATAACCTTGCCCCGATCGAGCTCCTGCATCCCCTGAATGAACGCAGTCGCCCCCGCCCGAGCCGCATCGAGCTTCGAGCCGTACATGCTCGCGCTCGAGTCGATCAACAGCACAGCGGTGAAGGGAACGTTGCCGCGTTCAAACGTGACCAGCCCTTCCGGTCTCCCTTCGTCGAGAATCGTGAAATCATCCCGCTCGAGATCAAGCACTCGTTGACCGTCCCGAGTGACGGTGACGTACACCTGCTGAAGCTCCACCTCGTACTCATCACCGACCGGCACCGGCGTCGTCGTGACGCTGTGTTTTGCCTGCCGATTCTTAATGTCCGTAGCCACCACCTCGAAGGTATGCGGGCGGTTTTCTTCACCGAGGTCATAGCGCATCCGGAATGGCGCCGAGGTCAGCTGACCAATCGGTCGACCATCGACGAAGAACACCACGTCTCGGATCGATTCCACCGCCAGGACCTCCGCCTCCAGCACGATCTCACCGATCGCCTCTTCCCCGTCGCGGGGTGTGACGAAATTGGCCCAGATCCCGTCGTCCTTGGTAAAGCTGACTCGAGCCAACCCAACCACCGTGAACAGGCTGCAAATGAGGATAATGGACGGTAGTGACCTCGTCACGGGAGAACCTCCCGAAGCGCGTCGGCACCCACCCTCCGGGCTTCGTCCAAGGTCGACCGCACTCTCTCCGCCTCGAGATCCGGCCACGCCGAATAACGGTATCGCGGCGACGTGTTCTGCTGCGATCCCTGCATCTCGATGCGATCGACGACCACCCCGGCCTCCCGCGGTCTCTCCGCGAGATCGATCGCATGAGCCAGGAGTATCTGCAGCCGCTGATTACCGGGAATCCGTGCAACACCCTCCCGGAGGCGCCGTTCGGCCTCTTCTATCCGTCCCTCGGCGATCAGCAACCGGCCGAGCTCCTGGTAGGCGACCGTCCGAATCCACAGTGGATACGACGCATCCAGCAGACCTCGAAGCAGCTCCTCGGCGGCCTTCTCCTCACCCACTCGCGCCCGGTTCACGGCAAGGCGAAGTCGGCCTTCGACATGATCAGGGTGCCTTTTGTACAGATTCTTCAGCTCCTCCACCGCTTCTTCGGGGAAGCCGGATCGTTCAGAAAGCGCTCCAAGCCCGAGCAGAGCCGCCGCGCTATCTGGAGCGATCTCCGCAGTGAATTCGAGGAGCTGTCGCGCCGAATGGCGATCTCCAGCACGAGCGAGACGACTCGCCAGATCGAGCAGCAAACACTCGCTGAAGTCAACCGGCCGATTCCAACCATCGATCTCGGGAGCCACGCGAGCGATCATCGCGGCCATCCGCCATGAGTGCTGCGCGAGCAGCGTCTCGCGACGGGCCAGATACCAGCCGTGCATGTCCCTGTGCAGCAACGCCACCGCCATCAGGCTGAGCGGCCGGCTCTTCGCCAATGTCAGCGCCGTGAGGCGCTCGACGGTGACCAGCTGTCGCCAGCCACGGCTCGCCTCGATCGATTCCAGCGGATATTCGAGCTCTGCGAGCTTTCGCCTGGCTTCCACCACCTCCCCCTCCGACCACATTCGAAGGACCTCCGTGTAGGCTGCCCGCATGGTCTCCATCTCGAGGTCCTCAGGGGTCGGCTGGTCCTTCGGAAAAGGTGTCGGCGAAGAAATTGACGTCCTTGGCGCAGCCGGATCGGTCCACACGATCTCGGTGTCGCGATCGTGGACGAGCATCGGCAGAAACTGCGAGACCGTTTGACCACGATCGGCGTCATTCACCGACACCTCGAAACGATACTCGCCAATCGGCACGTCGGGTGCTGCGACCGACACGCTGTAAAACGTCAAACCGCGACCGGAGGAAACCTCTCGGTTCACCTCCACATCCGGATCGAGCACCGGATTCCCGAATCGGTCATACAAACGCGCTGAAACATGGCGACTTTCGACCAATTCGGAGCATCCGAGCACCATTTCCAGCGCCTCATCGTTTCGCCATGCGGGCATCGCCGAGGGCCATGACCCGACGCCGGGAATTTCGTCGAGCACAGACTCGAGCATTTCGCCGCGCCCGCCGACCATCACCCAGCTGTCCCGCGGCTCCGCCACCAACGGCGGTAGAAGGATCATCTGGAGCGGATCCTCGAATCGAATGTCCAGATCGCGGCGGGCGAGAAAGAACCTCCGAGTCAACCGGTTGCGGACGAGGACACGGAATGAGTACAGCCCTGGCGCCACATCGACGTCGCCGACAAACTTGAGGCCGTTCTGTTCGATCATCAGCCCCTGACGGCAATCATCGAGGAGGATGCCATCGGCCAGGTGGCCCGCAACGGCTCCTGTTCCGTCCAGCAGATACCCATAGACCTCGATCGGAATCGTCGGGTGCGGGGAGCCAGCGAGAAGACTCCGACCGTCGATCTCGACCATGAACTGAACCGAGACCTGCTCAGAAATATCTACCCGGCCGCTGGTGGTCCAGATGACGGCACCATCGACCTCACCACCACTCTGGCCCGACAAGAGCAGGGCAGCGCCACGAGCTCCGACTCCGCCCAAGGGGATGATTTCGATTGGTTCCAAAGGAGGAGCCGCATCGTCGGTCGGACAATCGAAAATGAGGGGATCCGCTTCGATTGTGAGGGTTTCGGACTCTGAGGCGTCATTCTCAGACAAACCCTCACGAAGCAGTCGTTGAGTCGATAGAGACGGGGACACGGATTTTGGCACCCGAGGCGCCGCGGGGTCGGTCCACGCAAGAATCAAGTCTTGACCGTGGATGAGCACCGGCACCAGTGGCGAGACCGTCTGAACGCTGTCGGCACCTGTCAAGACCACCGCAAAACGATACTCCCCAATACTGACATCGAGCGGGGCGACCGATGCGCGATAGAAAAACAACCCGTTCATTTCGGTCAAGACCGGACCGATCTCGATATCAGAATCGAGAATTGGCTGTTCAAGTGTGTCAAACAGCCGAATTGAAAGACGCGGGGACACGGTCAACTCAGAACCACCAAGCACGATCTCAAGCTTTTGACCGAGCTCCCATACCGGGGCCGCTGACGGCCAAGATGTCATGCCCGGCAATCCGCCGAGGAGCGCGGCCGGGCGCAGCCCTTTCTGGAGACCGACTGCCCAGCTGTCAGCCGGCTCCGCTACGAGCGGGGGCATCAGGAAAGCCTGAGTCGGATCGCTGCCGGGAATGCCCAGATCGCACCCGTCGAGGAAATACCGATTCGTCCTCCGATTGAGAATCAGAACACGGAACTGATGAACGCCCTGCGGAACATCAAGCTCACACACAAATTTGAGGCCTGTATTTCGGATTTGCCGCGCCTGATGAGGGTCCTCGAGAACCAAACTCTGCGAGAGGTGGGAGACCAGCGAACCCTCGGGGTCGGTGACGTAACCGTAGACATCAATTCGCACAGGAAAGACCCGCGTGTCCGCAAGGAGATCGCCACCGGCAACCTCGATAAAAACGTGGATAGGAACTCGCCCACCTTCGGTAACCGACCCATCGCTGGTCCATATCATGGCGCCATCGATCCCACCGCCGCGCCGGTCCGACAGCAGGAGGGCGGCGGCGCGGGCGCTGACGCCGCTCAATGGTTGGGCTTCGATCGATACACGCTTCACCGACGCGCCCTGATTTGAATCGTTGAGGTCTTCTCGGTCCACCGTCGCAATGATGGCCGGTGTCGGTGGGGTGATGTTCTGCGCCGCCACAGCAACGGCGAACGGAATAACGGTCGACCACGCAACAGCTGATGCCGCAACGCCATGGCGAAGGCGATGTGAACGGCTGTGCCTCACCTGCCGTGATCCTCGTCGCCTTGACCCAGGGTCAGGTTGACCCACGCCGTCGATGCGGCTGACGATCGATGGTCGCAAACGCTCATTGCGGACGCCCCTTGAAGCCTCGCAGATGGACTACCGATTGATTTTCCAGGACTCATACCCTGGATCCACTCTCGTCGTTCAAACCACTCGAGGCTACCACGTTTCTGCACTGCGTTCATGCCTCCCTCGGCGATGAGAAATGGTTTCCCAAAGAGCTTGAACACGGTGCCCATGATCACGCCGATCAGGCGGGGTTCGGACCCTCGGTTCACCCTCTGGCGGGGCTTGCGATCTCGATGATCTCGGAACACGATCTGGTGATGTCCTCGGCCAACGGTTCTGATGCGATCGAATTCGATCGCGACACCCGCGTACAGCTCGCAGCGCTGGAGAACCCGGGCGCCGAGTTTCACCCGCAGGGCAGCTGTCTTCTGAACAGGACAGCGTTAGGATATCGAAGATGATCACCGTCTTCGTCCTCTACCTCGTGGTGCTCGTCGTGCTCGCAATCTGGAGCCGGCGGGAGACCGGCACCCTCGGCGGTTTCTTTCTTGCCGGCCGCAAGCTTCCGTCCTGGGTGGTGGCTTTCAGCGCCAACGCCACCGGGGAGTCGGGCTGGCTGCTGCTCGGCCTGACCGGCATGGGTTACGCCGTCGGCGCGCAGGCATTCTGGGTGGTGTTTGGCGAGGTCATCGGAATCGGTCTGAGTTGGGCCCTCATCGCACGTCGTCTCAAACGGATCAGCGACGAGAGCGGCGCGATTACCCTCCCGGACGTGCTGGTTGCACGGTTTGGAGATTCTCACCACCTCCTCCGCGGAGTCAGTGTGGTTGTGATTTTGACCATGGTGACGGCCTATGTGGCCGCACAGATGGTCGCCTCGGGTAAGGCCTTCGGCACCTTTATGGGCATGGACTACACGACCGCCGTGCTGATGGGCGCCGCCATCACTACGGCCTACACCTTTGTCGGCGGTTACAAGGCCGTCGCTTACACCGACGTCGTCCAAGGCGTGATGATGCTGCTCGGTCTCCTCATCATGCCGATCGTGGCGATCAACACCGCCGGAGGCTGGAGCGCCGTGACCATGGAGCTCGGCACCGTCGATCCGGGTCTTTTGCACCCGATGGGCTCAGGCGAACACGGCGCGGAAACATGGGTGGTCATCGCCAGCTTTCTCGCCATCGGCCTCCCGTTTCTCGGAGTTCCACAAATGATGGTGCGGTTCATGTCGGCCCGCAGCGAGCGAGACATCACCCGGGCGGGTTTCATCTCGGTTGCGGTCATCCTCATTTTCGATGTCGGTGCGGTACTGACCGGGATGGCGGGCCGGGCCCTCTTCCCCGGTCTGACGGACCCCGAAACGATCTTTCCGCTTCTCGCCGGAGAGCTGTTTCCGCCCGTCATCGCGGGTCTTTTCATGGTCGTCGTGGTCGCCGCAATCATGTCGACCGTCGACTCACTGCTTCTGCTGGCTTCTTCAGCGGTCGTCAGAGACTTTCTCCAAAAGATCCTCGGTCGCGAACAGCGCGAGCAGAGGTTGACCCGATACGGCAAGGCGGTGACCGGGTTGATAGGTCTGGTCGGTGTCGCCTTCGCCCTTCAAGAAAGCCGACTGATTTTCTGGTTCGTACTCTTTGCCTGGTCCGGTCTGGGCGCGGCGTTCGCTCCCCCGATCATGGCTGGACTTTTCGACCGCCGAATGAACCATCCGGGAGCCGTGGCCGGCATTCTTGGAGGATTCGTCACGACGATCGTCTGGGTCATTTGGTTCAAGCAACGGACCTTCGGACTCTACGAGATGATTCCCGGGCTGGCGATCGGGCTCGGGCTGGCGTTTGTGGTCAGCCGCCTGACGTCTGAACGATCCCGATGACGTTTCTCTGGATGGCGCCTCTCGCGAGGATGCTGGATTCGCCGCCGAACCAGATCAAAACGTTATGACGTTGAACGTTTGAACGTTCGAAAGTTTCGCCCACACACCCGATCGTTGCCTTCTTCTACCCCGCCCCGTCGTCAGACTAGCGCGGACTATTCACCAGCGTTCGAAGCGAAAGGTTCGAGGTGACGTGCCCAGGGTC
>CBDTWX010000366.1:0-6080 GCA_965364305.1 uncultured Thermoanaerobaculia bacterium | reverse complement strand
CCGCGTCGTGCAATCAGAGGTCTTCGAAGCGGTCGTCGCTTGGAACCTCGGCCCGCTCGGCCACCTGGCCGGCCACCCGACGAAGGACAAGCGGGTGCAGGTCGAGCGCCAGGACGTCTACAAGATCCTCGGCCGACCCGACGCCCGTCGATCTCCCAGTGGTCGTCAACCGAAACCGGACACCTGTGCGGCAGATTCCAGTACGCGATGTTGAAGATCGGCTCGCGCACGATGGCCACCGAGTCGAGATAGGCTGGAGCAAAGTCCATCCAGCTCTGATCGACGAACATCCCATTGGCGAGATCGACGATGCAGTAGCGGTGCAGACGATCGCACCACCAATCGATGAAATTCCGGGTGCTGTCATTCAACTGGAGACCGACGAAACCCAGGTTGTAAACTCCGCACATGCCGATGACCCGCTCGGGCGGACGGAAGTGATTGTCAATCGGCTCGGTGAGGTGAGGCGTCAGCACGGCCTGATGGCTTGCCAGTGCCTTTTCGAGCCCATCAAGACGGTCGTGCACCAAAATATCCGGATCGAAGTAAAAGACACTGGCGAGGCCGACGACGTCGCGCAGGTATTTGAAGACAAACGGCTTGACGGCGGTATTCAGCTCCAGGATATCGTAGCGGAAGGCAAAACTGTGAAACTCAGGAATTCCGAGGTCCTCGGCGAGAATGATCTCGAACGGAAAATCATCATAGGGAACGCTGTCACTGAGCCGATCGACGAGGCAGACAAAGACTCGAGAACCCGGATGGTGCTCGAGGTAGGAGTCGGCAAAGACCCGCGTCATCCCGAGGTAATTGTTCGAAGAGATCGTAAAGGCGTCTACTGTCATGGTCGTCACGGTTATCGAGATGTTCCTTTCAACAGGGAGGAGAATAGCAGGTTGACCGCGCGGCCATTTCCCGGAACCATCGGTGATGCTAGTCTCGGCACCGGAACCGTGAAAGGACGTCTGAAGATGGACGGACCCGCCGACCCTCAGCCCGCAACACCATCGGCCGCAGAAGAGTCAGCGTCGACGAGTAAACCAGTCCCCCGACCGACCATTCTGCAGCGAATTCTCACTGCACTGGTGGCTCCCTTTCGCCAAGCCATCGTGGGTTCACTCGAGGAGGAACAGCGTCAGATCACTCGGAACCTCCACGAGAATGGAATGAGGCTCGAGCATCTCGAACAACTACCTCAGAGGCTGAATGAAAACTTGACCAGGACGGCCCGTCTCGAACACCTGGTTGAGAGCCTGGGTCAAAACTTGACCAGGATGGCCCGTCTCGAATCGCTGGTCGAGGAGCAAACTCGGTTTGCAGAAAAGCTCAAATCGATGCAGGCGGCGGTGACCACTCACATCGAGGCGCTCGAGAATGCAAAAAACGCTGCAAATGAAGACATCAAGGTTCTTCGCGAAGACGCCAAACGGACGCGCGATCATCTGGCCGCTCTCCAGAATCAGAGCTCGGAGCATCAGAACACCATCGCGAGGCTGGCGGACCGGGGAGACCGTTTCGAAGAACTTTGGGCCGACCTTCACCGTGACATGACAGCTATTGCCGATGCCCTCTCTCGGGAGGAGAGCGGTTGACCGGATCTCCCATGCGAATCGCGGTGGTGGTCGTCACGTGGAACGGCGAGCGTTGGATCGCGGAGTGCCTCGACTCCGTCGCGTCGCAGGAACAGGTGCCGCATGTGGTGGTCGTCGATAACGGCAGTGACGATGGGACGGTCAGAACCGCCGAAAGTAAGCGTCCGGCGATCGAGGAGGGCGGCGCGCAGCTCGAGATTGTTCGGCTCGACACCAACACCGGGTTTGTCGAGGGTGCAAACCGAGGTGTCGAGATCGTCCTCGGAGACTCCGATCCGAAGGACGCGATTCTCCTCCTCAACCAGGACGCCGTTCTCGAGCCCGGTTGTCTGGCGGCATTTGTTGACGCCATGCATCGCCACCCCAGGGGCGGTGCATTCGGGGCGAAGATCGTTTATCCGGGCAGCGGGACGATTCAGCACGCCGGCGGAAGCGTCGTGAGACCGCGCATGGCGGGTCTGCATAACGGGCACCACGAGCCAGATGAAGCGGGCGCGTACTCTGAGGAGCGAGAGGTGGACTTCGTAACCGGAGCCGCCATGATGCTGCGGTCGCAAGCCCTCCGCGGCGTGGGCCTATTCCACGAGATCTTTTCGCCCGGCTACTACGAGGACGTCGACCTATGCGACCGGCTCCGTGAAGCCGGGTGGCTTGTGCTATACACCCCGGCGGCGCGGGTCCAGCACCACGAGTCGTCTTCGTTTGCCGATCGTCACGCGCGGCTACGGCTTGCGCATCGTAACCGTTACATCTACGCCCTCCCAAGGTTTTCCGACGGCGACTTCTCAGAAGATTTCGTTGCCGCCGAGATCGACTTCCTCACCAACCACGCTTCCTTCGACGAGGTGCGCGCGGTGAGCGGCGGGACGCTCGAAGCCCTCGTCCGGCTGGTTCAGTGTCTACGGATCAGGTCCAGGAATCAGGAGGTCGCTCCCTCGGCCGCGGTCAACGCCCGACGGGCACTGCTCCAAGTGAGAGAGACCTGCAGCCGATTGCTCCGCAACGGATAGGGCAGGCCGTTCGAACCGTCGCGATTCGTGCTCCACCCTCAGCCGCGGTGATATCCTCCGATTCGATGGCCCGAGGTCTCGAAGATACCCATCCAAAGCAAGGCATTGACGTGATCATCCCCGTCTATGGCGCAGCTGCTGCGCTCGACCGCTGCCTGGCAAGCGTCCTTCGCCACACCCGATTCCCGCCGGACCGACTCACCGTGGTGGTCGACGGACCTCAGGACGAGGACGTCGAAAAGGTCCTCGAGGGCAATTTAAAAGCCCCTCGAGACGAGGTCGAAGTGATCCGGAACCCCATCCGTTCCGGATTTGTCTCGAGCGTTAATCGTGGGATCGGCGCGTCGCGTCGGGATGTGGTCCTCCTCAACTCCGACACCGTAGTTACAGCTCGGTGGACGGAGAAGATGCACGCCGCAGCTTACTCATCTCCTACCGTCGCCACCGTGACTCCCCTCTCCAACAACGCCACGATCTGCTCCCTGCCGGAGTTTCTCGAGGACAATCTGCTTCCGGCCGGAATATCGGTAGAGGAGATGGGCGACGCTGTCGAGCAGATGTCCGATCGCGAGTATCCGCGTCTTCCGACCGGAGTCGGTGTCTGCCTCTTCATCAAGAGGTCGGTTCTCGACGAGGTCGGGTTTTTCGATGAGCGGCAATTCGGTCTCGGATACGGCGAGGAAAACGAATTCTGCATCCGCGCCACGGCTGCGGGATACGAACACGTCGCCGACGATGCCACCTTTATCTATCATGCGGGCCAGAAGAGCTTTGGCGCCGGCACAGCCGAACGGGTGCGCACCGCCATGCGGAAGCTCCGGGTGATTGATCGGACATACATCCCAAGGGTTGCGGCGTTTATTCAGTCCGATCCCCTCAACGGGATCCGCGAGCGCGTGGCTTCGGAGCTCGTGAGAAGACAGGGTCTCGCCCCTCCGACGATGACGGACGACCGGCTGTCCATTCTGCACATCGTTCACGGGTGGCCTCCCTTCGCTAACGGAGGAACCGAGCAGTACGCTCGACACCTGGCGAAAAGGCAGACCCGCAGGCATCGGGTCGCGGTCTTCGCGCGCATCGCGGACGACGATCGAATAACCGGCCAGCGCGCCGCCTACTCCGATCACGACATCCGCGTCCGGCTGGTGGTCAACAACTTCGACCGCCGCAACCCTTTGGCCCGCAATGCTCTGAAGGACCGAAACTTCGAAAAAGAGCTCGAAAGATTCATCCGACAGACTGCGCCCGACCTGGTCCATGTTCACCATCTCGCCGGCCACAGCGCCTCCTTGATGGGCGTCGTCGAGCGACACGGGATCCCAATCGTCTACCAGGTTCAGGACTGGTGGGCACTGTGTGCTCGCTCCAACCTGTGGCGATCCGACGACTCGCTCTGCACGGGACCGAGCCCGAGCCGGTGCTCGCGGTGCCTCCCGCTCACCAACCTGCCCCCCCGCCCCGTCCTCAACCGCGCCCTGCACCTGTTACGTCGCCGGTACATCAGGGGGCAGCTCCGCACGACCGACGCCTTCCTTATGGGGTCTCAGGCCATCAAAAAGTGGTACACGGAAACGCGCTTGCTCTCGACCGGAGCGCCGGCCCATGTCCTGGAGTACGGTCTGCCGCGAAACGGAGGTGTTCCGGAACGGCCTGAACCCGCAGCGTTGCCTCTGGTCTTCGGGTTCATCGGTGCTCTCATGCCGCACAAGGGCGCCCACGTGGCGGTAGAGGCGTTTCAAGAGGTCTCCTCGGACGCGGCGCGCCTCGTCATCTGGGGCAACCCAGACGCCGATCCAACCTACTCGGCCGCTCTCCGAAAACGAGCTGAAGGCGGCCCGATCGAGTTGATGGGGCGGTTCGGGGAGGATCGCAAGGCAGAGGTCCTCACCTCTTTCGATGTTCTCGTCGTCCCGTCGGTCGGACTGGAGAGCTTCGGCATCGTGGCTCGCGAGGCAATGGCTGCCGGGGTGCCGGTGATCGCGAGCCGGCGCGGTGCGCTCGAGGAGTTGGAAATCGATGGAATCTGCGGTGCGACGTTTGCGGCGGAGGACCCAAAGGATCTCATCCGCATCATCGATCACCTGATCGGCAACCCGGCAACCATCGATGACTGGCGGGACAGGCTCCGTCCGGTCGTCACCATGGAGGAGCACGCCATGACCATCGAGGGAATCTACCGGCAGGTGCTGAGCGGGGCCAGATGAGCCGGCAATACGGCAGGCTTCCGGACCTCGTTCTCGGTGTCCTTCGAGACGAGGGTCCGTGGGCCGTGCGGGACCGAGTGTTCGATCGCTGGCAGGAATGGAGACGGTTGAGGGGGCTCGTTCCTGTGGTCGAACGAAATGCTCGTCTGACGCTCGATTTCGATCCACCGCCGGTTCTCAACGTCTCGCCCGTCCCTCCGTCTCCAAAACGCGGCGGTGCGCAGATCCAGATGTTGGACCGCCTTGACGAAGAGAAAAAGCTGCGAACGGTTGCGCTCACCTACCCGCGGGGAGGAAGGTGGTGGATGGAGGTGTGGACCGAGCCCGGCTCGGGCATCATCGCCCTCGGTCCGGAGCACCAGCAGGCCGCCTCGGTCGAGCGTGCCGCGCGTCTCGCGGGCTGCGATATTGTCCACATCGAGAGCCTTAGCGGCCTCCCATTGACGCTCGTGTCGAACCTCGAGGACCGGGGCCTCACGACCGTTCTGTCGGTGCACGACTTCTCTCTGTTCTGCCGAAAACCGCATCTCATCGAGCGAGCCACCGGGGAGTTCTGTGACTACTGCCGGGATATGGAGCGCTGCGCAGCCTGCCTTTCGGATATCGATCCCGGGCAACTGCGGAGCCAGGTCGACTATCGGCGTGACGGAGCCGATGCCTACAGCAGAGCAGGTGCCGTGATCTTCCCGTCGGACTTCCTGCGAATCCAGCACGAGGTGCTGTTTCCCGGACTCCGCGAGGGAAAGGTGGATGCCGTCATCGCCCCGGCTACCGCGCGCCCGCGCGCTTTCGAAAGACGGCCAGGAAGGCACACTCACGTTGCATTCATCGGCGGCGCCCACATCCACAAGGGCGGCGCCCTCATCGCCCCAACCATGGAAAAGGTGTTGCAACATGAACCCACGGCAGTGGGATTCGCCTACGGGAGCGGCGACAGCCGTCTGACCCGGCAGCTGCGAAGGACAAAGCGAATCAAGGTCCGAGGATATTACCGGCAGGGCCGACTGCCCTCGCTGCTGATCCGCGACCGGATCACCGTCGCGGTCTTGCCCTCCATCTGGCCGGAAACCTACGGCCTGGTGGTGGATGAGTGCGTGTCGGTTGGTGTTCCGGTCGTCGCTTTCGACCACGGGGCGGTGGGAGATCGCCTCAACGAATGGAGGGTTGGTCGTCTCGTCCCCTTGCGGCTCGGGCCATCGGGCCTGGCGAATTCGATCGTCGATCGGCCGAAAGGTGGGCTCGACGTGCCTGACGAGGGCCGATTCATGCTCCCC
>CBDTWX010000365.1:0-6080 GCA_965364305.1 uncultured Thermoanaerobaculia bacterium | reverse complement strand
GGCGCCTTCTTCATGGTCCTCCATCTCAGCGGCGGTCTGATGACCGTCTTCGCCGAGCACAGCTCGAACCGCCAGGCGGAATGGATCCCCAGATCGACCGATTTCTACGCCCAGAAGGCGATGCCTTCGTACTTCTCGAACGCCGGTCCGGAGTTGCCCCGACCTGACCCGGAGACCCTGGTGATCGTGGACGCGGATGCGGAGTCCATGTTCGGCGCGCGGATCCTGACCCAGTCGCTGGTCCAGGCCTTCGAGCAGAACCCCGCACTGAACGTGTCGGTCCTGGATCCGTCCGGGTTCCCCGACGACGAGCGATTCCTGGCGTGTGGGGTTTATCCCGATGAAAACGTCAGCCTCACGATCTCGAAAGACGCGCACGGCGTGAGCACGACCATCGTGAAGCTGAGCCCGGACAATGCCAGCGCGTCAAGAAAGGTCATCCTCAGCCGATTCCTGGGCGACAGGGATGTGCCGGTGATTCTGGTGACCCAGGCGACCTTCGACGCCGTCTACCGGCGTTCGGACGAGACGACACCGACGCTTGAACCTGGCACCTACGTGCGTCTGGTAAACGCCGAGATGATCACCGGCCTCCTCAACCCGGTGTTCGTCGTTGCCCTGACGCCGGTGGTGGTGTGGTTCTTCGGCATGCTTGCGACTCGTGGGAGGCAGGTGACGACCGCGCGCAAGATCTTCTACGGTATGGTCATCACCACAATCTCGATCCTCGTCATGGCGCTCGGGGCGTACCTGGGTCAGGACGGCGCGGTCAAGACGGCGATGATGTGGCTGGTGGTCTATTACCTGATCATTACCGTCGGCGAGCTCTGCCTGTCACCGATGGGCCTCTCGCTGGTGACCAAGCTCGCTCCCAAACGGCTGGTGGGTCTGATGATGGGGGGTTGGTTCCTGTCGACCTCGATCGGCAACAAGCTCGCCGGCTTTATCAGCGGCATCGAGCCGTCGACCATGATGTTTCTCATACTGGCCGGCGCGATCCTTTTGGTTGCAGGCTTCATCTATCTGCTGCTGCCCAAGCTGGATGCCGCGATCAAGCAGTATGGAGCCTAGGCGAATTAGGAATTCGGAATTCGGAATTCGGAATTCGGGAAAACGCCCCCGCCCGCAAGGACGGGGGTTTTTCATTGATACCGGATGCTGGATGCCGAATCCGCCCGCCCACCCAGGCTTGTCCTGAGCGAGCGAAGCGAGTCGAATGGATTCTTCGGTCGTCGGACTCCCTCAGAATGACAAATTGAGGTGGCGCTCGGGTTTTGGCAGCGGTCGTGAACCGCATCGTCCGCCAATGCCGAAGCTTCCACCGACCTTGTCGTCGACGATGTTCCGGACGCTGACTGCTGCCTCTGGCGCTGATGACTGCCCCTGCTCCGTGTCGCTGATCCTGATTGCTGCCGCTGACCACTCGCGCTGACCGCTGCCGCCGCCCCTGCTCCGGAGCCTGTCGCTGAAGACTGTCGCTGAGGACTGCCGCCGGTCGGGTGGGCCGGAATTCCGAATTCCGAATTCCTAATTCGAAAGGGCGGGCGGGTTCTTGGATGGGCTACCATATCCCCATGATGCGTTCCGAACAGGAAGTGATTCCCTACACGGCCGGACAACTCGAAGGCTCGCCGGTGCTGGTGTTGGCGCCTCATCCTGACGACGAGGTTTTCGGTTGTGGCGGCGCTCTTGCTCAGGCGGCGAAAGACGGTACCCAGGTTCGGATCGTCGTTTTGACCGATGGCGAGGAACAGGGTCAAACCGAGACTCGTCGTGCCGAGGCGCGCCAGGCGGCCGAACGTCTCGGTCTCGCCGAACCCGAGTTCTGGGGGATCGCCGACCGGTCATTGCAGCCGAGCGATTCCGAGATCGCTGGCCGCCTTGGCAGGCTTTTGACCGAGTTCTCGCCCGGCCTTCTGCTGATGCCTTCGCCGGCCGAGATCCACCCCGATCACCGAGCGGTGGCGATCATGGTCTACGGGTTGGTGCAGTCGGCCGCACCGGGCAGCGATCTGTATGACGCGTTGCAGGCGACGCGACTGGCAACGTACGAGGTGTCGGCCGTACTCCGGCCAAACCTGCTGGTCGACGTGAGCGCCGAGTGGGAGACCGTCTTGTCGGCGGCCGAGGCGTACGTCTCACAACTCGAGCATCACCCGTACGTCGACGTGATGGAAGGCATGGCAAAGGCCAGACGCCTGACCTTGCCGAAGGAGGTGCTCAGGGCTGAGGCTTACTTCGTGGTGGATCCACGATACATCCGGACCCACTCGACCGCGGAGTGGGCTGCCGCGCAGGGACCGATCGCCGGCCTCGAATCCACGGTTGAGTTGGATTCGCTCGACGTCGTGGTGCGAACTCGTGACCGAGGGCACCTCCTCCGAGAGGCTCTGGCTTCGATTCAGAACCAGCTTCATCCACCTCGAAAGGTCATTGTCGTCAACGACGGCGGTGAGTCGGTCGAGCCTCTGTGCAGCTCGCTGATCGAGGGGCCCGAGATCGATCTGGTCGAGTTTGACGAGCCCCGGGGTCGCTCGGCGGCCGCCCAGTTCGGCCTCGAACGAGCGACGGCATCTCACGTGGTCTTTCTCGATGACGATGACTTGATGTACCCGGATCACCTGCTGGTGCTGGGCCAGGCGACGGCTCGCGGGCTGACCGCCCCCTACGTGGACGCAATCCAGGGCCTGTGGCGAATGTCCGGTGAGGGCGACCTCGAGCCGGTTTCTCGGCACCGCACATTCGGTGGCGAATTCGACCAGGCCAGATTTGAACTCGTCAACCACATCCCACTCTCGTGTATCGCCCTGCCTCGCGAGATGGCGATTGCGGCCGGTGGGTTCGACCCGGAACTCGACCTCTACGAGGATTGGGACCTTCTGCTTCGCCTCTCGCGAAAGACGTCCCTGACCCATGTGCCGAGGGTGACCTGCGAGTACAGGATGATCGAAGGAACCGGCGCAATAACAGCTTCGAACCCTCCTGGTTCGCCGGGTCAGCTGTCCGCCTTGGAAAATATTTGGAGGCGGCACGGTCTGCTCGAGGACAAGAGCCAGCTCGCAGCGGCGGTCATGTCGTTGGTGGCGGCCCGCGACCGAGCGCTCGAACGGGCCCGGTTGAGCGACGAACGACTGGTCGAGGCGAGAGGGACCGTCGATGGGCTCGAAGCTGAGCTGCTCCGGGTCCGCCGGGAGGGCGTTCGGTTGGTGAGGAGAGTCGAGGAGGTCAAGGAGCAGTTGGTCGTGCTCGAGGAGGAGCGTGACCGGCTCGCAACGGCGCGAGGAGAGTTCGAGGTCGAGGTTGCGCGGCTCAACGGTCTTCTCGAGACGATTTACCGCTCGCGTACCTGGAAGCTGCACGAGTTCATCGAGAGTCTTCGCGGGCGCCCACAGTCGCAATGAGCCGCGCGTTTCTCATCTGCCCAGAACCGGTGCGGTCCGTCACCGCGGGCGTTGGCGCGCGATTTCTGACGCTGATGAAGGTGTTGGCAAACGCCGGCCATCAGGTCACGCTGGCCGTACCCAACGACCCGCAAGAATCGGCTGTTTCGATTGAAGGGGTTGCGGTGACGAAAGCAGTCCCTGAAGCTCTCGGTGCCCAGGCCGACGGGCATGATTGGGTTCTGCTCCACGGCCATCTCGGCAATCATTATCTGTCGCAGCGCGACGATCTGCCGGTGGTCGTCGATCTTTACGACCCGTTTCTGATCGAAAATCTCCACTACCACCGCGAGCTCGGGTTCGAGCCGTACACCACGGACCACGCCACCTGGCGTCTGCAGATGTCTCGCGGCGACCTGTTTCTATGCTCGTCAGAGGAACAACGCCTCTTCTATCTGGGATGGCTGAGTGCGCTGGGGCGGCTCAACCCGCTGACCCTCGAGGACGACGCTTCCCTCAAGCGTCTCATCGTCGAGCTCCCGTTCGGCACGCCGTCCGAACCGGTGCCCGATCCGCCGCCGCGGGCGGAAGTCCTGGCGGGTGTCGACGACGATGCGCCGCTGCTGTATTTCGGCGGCATCTACGACTGGTACGACCCGGAGGTGGTCCTCGAAGCAGTGCCGGCGCTGCTCGATCACGACCCGAGAACGACAGTGGTCTTCGTCGAGCACCCGCATCCGGAGCTGACTCCTCAGGCGGCGGCCACGAAGGTGCGCGAGCTGTCGGAGAGCGAGGGCTGGCTCGGATCCACGATCCGATTCGAGCTCTGGCGGCCGTTTGAGCATCGCTTTGATCTTCCCCAGGTCTGCGACCTCGCGGTAGTTGCCCACCGACCGGGAATCGAGACCGATCTCAGCCTGCGCACGCGGCTGGTGGACCTGATGTGGCTCGGCCTGCCCGCGGTGGTGACCGCCGGCGGTACGATGGCAAGAGTCATCGAGGAGATCGGTGGGGGAGTCGTGGTGCCGGCTGGTGATGCCGAAGCCATGGCCGCCGCCGCGATCGGGCTGCTGTCGGACTCCGAGCGGAGGAAGCGGGCCTCCGCGGCAGCACGTGCGTGGTCGAAGGGCCACAGCTGGAGCGCGGTGGCCGCGCCGCTCCTCGAGTTTGCTGCCTCACCGCGGCGCGACCCGCACAGGATGCGGTTCGAGGAGCTTGCGCCAGGCACGGTCGTCGGTGAGGAGCCGTTGCTGCGGCGAATTCAACGCGCCCTCCGCCGACAACGGGGTGGGTGATGAGGGCCACGGTGATCATCATTTCTCACGCCGGGGAGCACCACCTCGACGACAGTCTCGGCTCGCTGTCCCGTGACGCCGACCGTGGTGCGGTCGAGGTGGTGCTGGTGGATAACGGTTCCGCCGATCGTTGCGGCGAGGAGGCGAGGCGCCGCTTTCGGTGGCTGAGGACCGTCCGCTCGGAGCACAACCTGGGGTTTGCGGGTGGTGTCCACCTTGGTGCGGAGGCAGCGAGCGGAGACGTCTTGGTTCTGCTCAACGATGACGCGGCGGCCGAGAACGGTCTGGTCGAGGCTCATTTGGAAGCGCTTGCGAGCAACCAGAAAGCTGCGGTCAGCGCCGGTCGGCTCACGAGCTGGGACGGCGCGAGGCATGATTTCGTGCGGGGCGTGGTGACCTTTGATTGCCACGCCTTTCAGCTCGGGCAGATGGCCCCGGTCGACGAGATCGATCCGCCGAAGGTTGGAGAGGGGCTACCTTTTGCGTGCGGCGGCAACATGGCGATCCGGCGCGAGGACTGGAATCGCGGCGGTGGTTTCGACCGCAATCTCTTTGCTTATTTCGAGGATGTTGATCTCGGTTGGCGGCTGTGGGCAGTCGGCCGTGAGGTGGTTGCCGCACCGGATGCGGTGGCGCGGCATCGTGGCGCGGCGACCTCAGCCAGTCTCGGTAACTACCGTCGTGGGGTGCTTTTCGAGCGCAACGCTCTGCGGACATTTCACGCCTGTGCGGACCAGGAGTGTCGCGCGGCGTTCGGAAGCGCGGTCTATGCCACCTTTCTCCACCGCGTGGCGGCGTTTGCCGCCTCCGATCCGAAGGTTGCGGAGGCCTCGGGCGATCCATTCGACGGAGCAGCTCCGCCGCCGAGCCGTCGAGAACGGTGGCGCCGCCGTCTTCGTGAGAGGGGCCCGGCCGGAGCGGCGCGCCACCTGCTGGCGCGGACGTTGCTCGGACCGCAGATCGGATCCCCGACCCTCGACGACGGTCTGCTGCTGATGCAGCTGCGGGCTGCGCGTGGCTTCTTCTCCGGTCTCGAGGGTACCGAGCAACGGCGCGTCCAGCTCGATGCGGCACGTGTCGTCCCTGATCGAGAGATCCTGGCCCGCTTTCCTCGGTTGGTGGTGCCGACCTACGCGGGCGATGAGGAGTGGTTCGATTCCGACACCTTTCGGGCGCTGCTTCCGGATGACTGGGCGGTCGATTTTCGCAAGCTCGACGAGATCATGAAGTTGTCGTAGGCACATTCGGAATTCGGAATTCGGAATTCGGAATTCCCACCCGCCCAAGGAAAACCGCAGATCACGCAGATGGACGCAGATAGGGCCACCTACCCGCTGAAGGGTGACGCTGTCTTCTGCCGCTGATTGCTGGCGCTGATCCTGTCGCTGAAGACTGCTCCAGGCGC
>CBDTWX010000364.1:0-6092 GCA_965364305.1 uncultured Thermoanaerobaculia bacterium | reverse complement strand
GCCGAATCCCGGGCGTTCTCGAGCAGCCGGTGCACCGCCTCGCTCGTCGCCTCGGCGACAAGCCGCGCCACCCACTCGATATCCTCGACCAGATCGCGCCGCAGGACCTCCATCCGGCCCTCCAGCGCACGCCGAACCGCCGGTGGCGGCGCACCGGGGCGAGGAAGACTGTTCACGTAAAGGCGATAACCGCGATCCGAGGGCACACTCCCGGCCGAAGGGTGCGGGCGGTTCAGATAACCGGCTTCCTCGAGCTCGGCCATGACGTTTCGCATGGTGGCAGAAGACAGACCGAGACCGGAGTGGTGGGCCACCATCTTCGAGGCAATCGGTTCGCCCGAACGGATGTAGAGCTCCACCACTGCGCAGAGCACCGAAAGCGCTCTCCTGCTCAAATCCATCAATATCTCCTGATCGGTCTGAGGTCGTCGAGCCGTCCTCGTAGCGCAAAAATACTTCAACCGTTTCACCGAAGAAACGCTCAAATCGACCCAAACCATAGTAACATCCTCTCAAATCGCCAGACGGCGATACAGTGTCTCATCGAGGTCTTCGCCAGCCCTCAAAAGACCGCAACCGACTGGGGAGATTGACCGTTGTGGGTCACTGTGTTAGCTTGGAAAGTGCGGGTAAGGTCACAATTTAGCAATGGTTTTCTTCAACTGGGCAACGATGCAAATGGCTGCCAAGATCGTCTACTACGGTCCTGGTCTTTGCGGAAAAACGTCAAATCTCAGCTATATATATGCAAAAACTTCTCCGGATTCTCGTGGCGAAATGGTGTCGCTCGAGACCGAATCCGACCGAACTTTATTTTTCGATCTTTTGCCAATCGAGGTCGGAACCATCGGGGGATTCAAGACTCGGCTGCAGCTCTACACGATTCCCGGGCAGGTATTTTACAACACGACCAGGAAGCTGGTCCTCAAGGGCGTTGACGGTTTGGTCTTCGTTGCCGACTCACAACGGCCGATGCGCGATGCAAACATCGAGAGCTTTGCCAGTTTGGTAGAAAATCTCAAGGAATTCGGCCTCGAATTGAATGACTTGCCGATCGTTTTGCAGTACAACAAACGCGATCTCGACAACATCTTGACTATTGAAGAACTCAACGCCGACCTGAACTCCGAAGAAATATTCCCCTTTGTTGAATCCTCGGCGATCAACGGTGATGGCGTCATTCCCACACTGAAAGAAATCACCAAACTGACCTTGAAAAAACTGCGCTCGCGGATGTCGACTCCAAAGGACTCGGACGCTGCGAAAGGCAAGGTCCGAGCGCCAACGGTGCGCTCTGCCAGCCCGCCACAATCCGCCCCGTCCATCTCCGCACGATCCCTTGCCCGCGCCGCAGCAGAGGGCGCTGGGGACGATGCGGCACAAGCGCAGGAGAGACCGCCCGAGCGCCTCGTCACCGAGGCGCCTCACGAATCTCCCGGTGTCGCAGAATCTCCCCAAGACGACGCGCCCTCAACCACCGACTCCCCAATCGAGGCGGAAGGCGCCTCCGACGAACCCGTCTTTGAACAGCTGCTCAAGGAGATTGACGAAACCGCTCCCGCGACAACCGAGGAACCGTTTCCGGAGGCAGAACAATCATCATCAAAAGAAGAGATGTCGGCGCAGACCGAGAGCGACGAGAGCGAAGACTCCGATGTCATGAACGTCGAGTTCGACACTGAATCCTCTCCAGATCTCGATGTGCCGCCACCGGTGAAGCGTGTTCAGGTTTCGAATCAGATGGATATCCTTGCCGAGCTCGATTCGCTGCGGAAACAGGCGACCATGGGCAGCGACGATCGAGGGCCCGGAGAAACGCCGCCTGATCTCGACATCGATTCGCTCTTTTCCACCGGCACCGGTGGCACCCGAGAGCTCACCAGCATGGTCAAACAGAGCCTGAATTCAGACATTTTCAAGAACATGCGCGGACTCCAGCTGGCAATCCGTATCCAGGACAAAGGTGGCGCCACCATTCACACCTTTGATCCGGTCTCCCTGAACGTCGAGAACGCAAAGGCTCTCGAAAAACTCCGTCTCCGCTTTTCATTGGATCTGGAGAACATCCGTTGAGGCGCCCGAGGCACGGCTCGACCGGCCGACTGCTGCTCATGGCGGTACCGGTCCTGTGGCTCGCGGCATGCAGCTCGTCACTCGAAACATCTCAGAAGATCCAGGCAGCGGACGCACCCAACCCTACCACCCACGTTTTTTGGGAGGAGACGACGAGGGACCGGGCAGACGACCTGATGGCCGAAGCTCAGCACTTGCGTTCGGAAGGCAAAGCGAACGACGCGGTTCAGAAGGCGGATGAAGCGCTGTGCGTCGTGCTTGACACGCCTCCGGGTTATCGACCGCAGTCCGCCTACCTGGACTACCTGGCGGAACTCATCGAAGAGGCGAACGAAATCGAGGCCGCGATTCAACCTCACGACGAGGCATTCGACGAGTCCGAGGAGCTCGTCATCCTCCCGCCCATCGATCTGTTCGTCGAAGAGTTGGTTCAGACCGAGACCGTCGAGGACAGTCCGTTACCGCAGAGCGATTTTCCGCTCGTTCTCAACCGGACGGTGGAAAAGTTTGTCGAGGCGATGACCACATCCGGCGAGTTCCACCAGCGAATTTCAACTGGCCTGCAACGGTCCGGGGCCTACCTCCCCATGATTCGCACGAAATTTGCCGGTGCCGGTCTCCCGGAGGACCTCTCCTATCTGCCCCTCATCGAGTCCGCTTTTTCAGTCAGAGCGTACTCGCGCGCGAGGGCACACGGAATGTGGCAGTTCATCTCTTCAACCGGACGCCACTATGGCCTCGAGATCGGTTCCCTGATCGATGAACGACGAGACCCAGTCCGCTCCACCGAGGCTGCGGTCGCGTACCTGAGCGATCTTTACGAAAGTTTCGACGACTGGTATCTGGCCCTTGCAGCCTACAACTCCGGAGCGGGAAACGTACGGCGGGCCATCCGACGTTCGGGCAGCCGGGATTTCTGGAAACTCCTCCGATACCTGCCGCGCGAGACGCGAAATTATGTGCCGGCATTCATCGCATCGGTCATCGTCGCCAAACGACCCGAGAGATACGGGTTCCCTCCGACGAGGGAAGAGCCCTGGCTGTATGATTCGATTGATGTCCCGGAGGCGCTCGATTTCCAATTCCTGGCGTCCGAGTCCGGTATACCGTTGGCCGTTCTGCGGGAGCTCAATCCGGCCATTCGACGCGATCTGACACCCGCGCGCGGAATCACCACCCTCCGTCTTCCCTTGGGCACCTTGGCATCGGCAGAGGCGGTGCTGGAATCGACTCCACGCGACAGATGGGCGCCGCGGATGATTCACACCGTCCGCAGTGGCGACAGCCTTTACGAGATAGCCCTCAAACATGGATCGAGCGTCAGCGCGATACGGCAGGCCAATGGGCTCAGAGGCAGCCTGATTCGACCGGGTCAGACCCTTGTCGTACCTCGTTTCCCGTCGCACAACCGATATGCCAGCCGACAGAACCGTCAGAAGAGCGATGATGGCTCCTACGTGGTCCAGCAGAACGACACGTTGTGGGATATCGCGCGGGGTTTTTCGATCTCGGTCGAAAGTCTGTGCGCGGCCAACAATCTCGAACGCCGAGATGTGATCCGACCGGGTCAGCGTCTCAGGATACCGGATGGAGCAACCCGCGCCGTCGCGCCGAGCGTTGGCAGGCAAACCTTCAGCAGTTCATCGACCCACACGGTGCGGTCGGGTGACACTCTTTACGATATTGCCCTCCGTTACGGCGTCACAGTGACCGCACTGCGCCGTGCCAATGGTCTTTCGACCTCACGGATATATCCCGGAAAGGTCCTTCGCATACCTGCCCAGGTCGACACCGGATCACCACCTCCAGATCGCGCCGCGAATCAACCCGATACCTATATGGTGCGGAAGGGCGACACCCTCTATGACATCGCCCGTCGATTCGGCACGTCAATTTCGGCCCTTCGACGCGCCAATGGCTTATCGAGCTCGCGCATCTACCCTGGCGACATCCTTCGCATACCTCCCTCTCAGCTAAAGGGCTAGGTCGGTCGGCGCTCCGTCCTTCGATTTCGCTGCTACAATTCGGCGCCCGGAGCGGCTTACGGAGAATCGAATGACGGAGACGATCGAGATCAGGGCGGCATTTTCCGATGCTCTCGAAACCAGTGACTGGGATCGAATCGAGGAACTCTGGCTGGAGGCGCTCGAGGAATCACCGATTCCGACCGCTGAGCTCTTCGAGGTCAGACGATTGATTTGGAAGGCGGGAAGAAAAAACCTTTCGCGGACCTTGCTCGAGCTCCTCGCAGAATCACTCGAGACGACAAAAAACCACGGCGAAGCTCTCGCCGCCCTGTGCGAGCTGACCAGGTTGGCCGGATCCAACCCGGCACCGGAGGTGCTCGACCGACTGGTCAAGAGTTTTTCCGCCGCACGAGCCGGCAGCCCTTCACTTGCGGCGGTTCTCGATCGGCATCCGATGGTTTCAGCTCGACGCCCCCTCGACGACCTGAAATCCGCCGAGTGCTGGCTCGATCATGACCTCGGAACGGTCGTGGAGGTCGTCGGTCAAGGTGTTGGCCGGGTCGTCGACCTCAATCTCGAACTCGAGAATATCAAGGTTGACATCGGCGGCAGCCGACCCGTGTCGGTGCCGTACGGCGCCGTCAAACGTTATCTGCGGGTCCTCCCGGAAGGCGACTTCAGGCGGCGCAAGGTGGAGGATCCGGAAGCGCTCGCAGGATTCGTCGCCGACCAGCCGGGTGAAGCCCTCACCCAGGTCCTAGAAAGCCTTGGTGACGCGTCGGACGTGGCAGCCATCAAAGGCGCTCTCGACGGTCTCCTCCCGACAACGAGATGGGCTTCGTGGTGGGCCAAGGCCCGCAAACATCCGCGAATCCTCAGCTCGGGCTCCGGATCGCGTCTGCGATACTCGGTGAGCCACAGCGCAGAAGGCGCCGACGAAATCCTTCTCCGGGAGCTGCGTGAAGCCCCCGCCGCCGAGAAACTCGCCATTGCAAAACGACTTGCGGACCGCAGTCGCGAGACGGCGAAAGCCGCCGGCATCGTACTCCAGGAGTCGCTTGACTCGCTCGAAAGTGCAGAGCCCGGTATAGCGTGGCAAACGGCCATGATTCTGTCCGAGCTTCCAGACGGCAAGGACAGAGCGCAAAGCTCCCGCGAGCACCTCCTGAACGGCACGGAACCTCTGGCCCTGTTGTCGGGAATCAACGAGCGGGTTGCCCGGGGCGATGCACTCGAGGCCCTTGCGAGGGTCCACGGCGACGCGTGGCCGCAGATCTGGGCCGACTGGATTCTCCATGAGGAAAACCCCCAGCTCCTGAGCATGATGGCCGAGCGACTCGAGAACGACGGTCACGGAGAACTCGTCGACCAGGCGCTGGAGGCTGTGTTTCGAAACCATGTTCAGCACGCGGCGCAGTTTGTCTGGGCGTGCGAGGTCATGAGCGACGACGATTGCCCCGAAACAGTGGGGGCGCGGATGACTCCGTCCTTGCTTGAAAAGCTCCCGGACGTGTACACCCGCAAGGAATTTTCCCATCTCCGCGGGCGAGCCAAAGCGCTTCTCGACGGCGGTCAGGTTGCCATCAGGTTATTGATGGAGTCTGCGTCCGCCCAGCAGGCATCTCGGTTCAGCCAGAGGATCGCCAGGATTTCCGCAGTGGAACCGCAGCGCGCACGCCTCGTGGAGCAGGCGGCCCAACACCAACAGCAGGAGCCGGCGGCCCAGGAGGAAACTGTTCTGGCAGCGAGCCGGGCTGCGATTGATCAAAAACGCGAGGAGCTCCGGACCCTTCTCGAGGTTGACATTCCGAAGACCCTCAAGGGTATCAATGCGGCAGCGGCGGAGGGTGATTTACGAGAAAATTTCGAGTACCACATGCTGCGGGACCGACAGGAGCTGCAGTCGGCGCGCGCGGCCAAGCTTCAGGAAGAGCTGGCCGCGGTACGGATCCTCGAACCCGGGGCGGCCGACACATCCGCCGTCAACATCGGTACCGTCATCCATTTCGCCCCCGAGACCGGGGAAACCCTTCAACCGATTACCATCCTCGG
>CBDTWX010000363.1:0-6094 GCA_965364305.1 uncultured Thermoanaerobaculia bacterium | reverse complement strand
AGATGCCCACGTCCCGCATCCTCGTCCTGAGTGGGTCGAAGCCTGGCACGAGCTGACGCCGGACCAGAAGGCCGGGCGCGCCCGCGACATGGAGATCTACGCCGCGATGATCGATGTCATGGACCAGAACATCGGTCGGGTCCTGCGGCGCCTGAAGGACATCGGCGAGGACGAGGACACTCTTGTGGTGTTCATGTCCGACAACGGCCCGAGCAAGACGGCGATCCTCGACTACCTCTCCCTCGGAGGAGAGGCGGCATCCTTCTTCGAGCGCTTCGACAACAGCCTCGCCAATCGCGGCGGACCCGATTCGTCCACCGACATCGGTCCCGGCTGGGCGTATGCGAGCGCAACGCCGAACCGGCTCTTCAAGGGATACGTCGCGCAAGGGGGGATCCGGGTCCCTCTGATCCTCAGGCTGGGCGGGGTTCGACCACACAGAGTCGACGCACCGGTCCATGTGATGGACCTGATGCCGACGATCCTCGAGCTGGCCGGCGTCGCTCATCCCGGACAGTGGCGCGGTCAGGAGGTCGCGCCGATGCAGGGCTGGTCGCTCGTGCCGCTGCTCGAGGGCGAGAGCCCGGACGCCTGGACGAAGCGCGGGCTGGGCTGGTCAGCCTACGGCATGGATGCCTTCCGACGTGGAAGCTGGAAGGTGTTACGCCTGCCCCCTCCGTTCGGCAACGGTGATTGGCAGCTCTACAACCTGGCGGAGGACCCCGGTGAGGTGCACGACCTCGCCGGCGAGCACCCGGAGCTGGTGGCCGAGCTCGACGGCGAGTGGGAAGCCTATGCCGAGGCCAACGAGGTGATTCACCCCGACAGGCCGGTCGCCTACGCACGACCGGTATCTCCAGGCAAGTACTGAGGTGCGGGCGGACGTCGTGCAATCGGTGCAAGGCTGTCAATCGAGCCCGGACCGACAGCCCGTTGGGGTGAAAGAGAGGAAAAGAACGATGGGTGAAGTGCTTCCGATTCGTCGCTTCCAGGCCGCTGGAACCGCTGGCCTCGTGCTGTGGTTGATGGCGTGTGGGCCGGCAAAAACGCCACCGGCACCTGCCGAGGGCTCAGGGCCGCGCTCCTCGATTGAGCTGTGGCAGGCCGAACGGCGGTGATCGGCGTAGGGTCGAAGGTTGAGAAAAGAAGGAGGGAGTGTTCCATGATGGTCGTAGATAAACGAAATCACCTGAAGACGCTTGCGGTAGTGGGCCTTGCGGCCGGGTTGTTGGTAGTGGCGGCCTGCACATCCTCCTCGGAGCCGGCACGACCTACTGATCTGATCGAGGATCTGCGGCAGAGCATTCGCGTCACGGTCGACGATCCGGCGCGTGCCGAGTTGATGCTCGAGGAGGTGGACCACATGGTCGTGGCGCTCGAGGATCTCGGCCGCAGGGTGGAGCAACACAAGGCGAAGATCCACGAGTTGATTGCGGACTATGACACCTCGCGAGGGGAGCTTGAGAGCGCCATGAGTCTCTTCGTGACGGAACGCCGCGCTGCGGTGGACAGGATTGCGGAGTCCCACTTCGCCTTGAAACGACTGGCCACTGCTGATGAGTGGAAGAAATTGGCAAAAATGGAGCGGGCGGCCCTCGACTGGGCGGCCTCGCGGATTCTCGGCGAGTCGCCGATCGTGGAGGCCTGAGATGTTGGTCGCACTGTTGACAATCGTGTTCCTGGGTGGCGGGGCAGGCATGGACCTTTTCCCCAAGAGTGTGCAGAAAAATGTGGCTGCGGTCGTTGAAGATGAATCGACGGCAGAAGCAGTCGTGGCACAAATGCAGTACGTCAATCGTGTGGGAGCTGAGCTGAGCAAGACGGCAGCCAAGAGCTTCAGGACCTGGCGCAAGCGGGACCTCGACCACGACGCCGGCCCGGAGCTATTCCAAGAGGCGATCGACGAGGCGGATGGCGAGCGGATGCGGACCACCAACCGTGTGCTTGACGGACTCTTTGCCATGAAAGATCAGATGAGCCGCAGCGAATGGGAAGCGCTCTTCGCGACATCCGAGTGAGGTTTCGCTGCCACACACGTCGGTGCGCACACGGTTGAGGCGAGCAAGGGGCGGTTGAGATCTGTGGAGCGTGAGCTGCCGTGTGCGCCGCTCTCGCGCTGCCTGTTTACTCGAGCCTAAATGGATTTCAACAAGCGATCACCGTTGACAGTCGAAGCCCCGAAAGCTCCCGTCATCCTGGTCGTCAACCGAGCGAGGCGTTCTATTTCCGGTCGTCGTGACGCCTCTGTTGAGACACTGAGCTCGTCGATAGTGTTGTCGGACCGAGTCTGTCGAAACCTGGCATCGGGACGGAGTTTTCTCCGATCGAAGGGCATTTTTCTCAATCGCGTGCCGCCGTGGTCCGGGGGTGGAGCGGAACCTTGCCAGCCGATCACAACTCGTTATTTTTGAACACTTACTGACCACCGCGTCGTGTCGCCGGACTCGAAGCCGTCGGCGAAGATTTCGCTTTCAAACAAAAACACGTAGACAGAACCAGCATCCCCAAGGCTCGAGTGGTCGTCCCGTGGTGCTGCCACGATCATGGTATCCCCGCTGTAAGCGACTGCGGCCCCGAAATTGTCACCGGCATCGGCGTCATGGGCAACCAGCTTCGCCAACTGAGTTACCGCCTGTCCGTACAGGAACAGATAGGCCGAGCCGGACCCCCACCCCGCGTCCTCGTCAAAGGGAGCTCCGACGATCACGTGGCTGCCGTGCATCGCCAACGATGTGGCGAAAAAGTCACCATATTCTGTGTCGCTAGCAATGAACCCATCCCGCTCGGTACAGGGGGCGACCAAGGGTTCGCAATACTTCGGGAAGAGGTAGCCCACACCCATCGTGCGGCCCAAATCATCTTCTTTCCAGGGCGCTCCGGCCATGAAAGATTTGATGACCGTCCCGGGTATCTGGGGGGCGCCGGGTCCACAGTAGGTGGCGACCGGCGAGCCCATGTAGTCCGATTCCCAACCGTCGCTCGCATAGTAGGTGTTCCACAGGCTCCAGGCGTTCATCATTCCGGTTCGCCTGTAGACCATCACTGCTCCGGCCCGCCAGAACCGGTCGTCGCAGTACATTGCCCCGATTATGATTTGATCACCGCAGGAGGCGACGGACGAGCCAAATGCGATATATCCGTACCCATCGGGTGTGAACAAGCCCAGATAGTTCCACACCGTCCCGTCCGGGCTGAGCTCAAACACATAGACCGCGCCTGTACCAAAACTATCGTATCCGGGCGCCGCCACCACGACGTTCCAGACCACTTCGCCACTGGTGCTCGCCTCCGGGACGGCGTTGTTAATCGCCACCGAGGAGCCAAATTCAAAGTCACCCGGGTTGTCGACGGGGGTGAGCTCGGCCTCCAGGGTCCAGATCGTGCCGTCGTGCCGGAACAGATAGACCTTGCCCTCGAGGTCCCAGTCGGGCGGGGTGACATCGTGCCCAGGCGCTCCCACCGCTATGAGATCCCCGATGATGTCCACCGAGAAGCCGAAATTATCCGCAGATTTACCATCATAGGCGGTGAGTTTGGCCTGAAAGGACCAGGTCCCGCCGCTGCGAACGAACACGTATGCCGAGCCCGCCGCATAATTGCCTCCGATAGTGTCCTGAGGCACTCCCACCACCAGGGTATTTCCGTCTATGGCAAGCGCTTCACCGAAATAATCCATGGAATCGGCGTCGGGGGCGATGAGCTTCTGGACCTCAGTGACCTGAGCATCGACGGTGGTCCCCCCGAGCAGGAGAGCCAGGGACGCGACAAAGATCGCCCGCTTCATCTGTTCTCTTTTCACGGTCTTCCTCCTCAACGTTGTAAAAGAACAACTTCATGACGCCCCCTGCGACAGAAGGGGAAATGGCCACCTGTCTGCGGTGTTTCTCCGTACGTGCTGGCGGCGATGTGACGACGTCGTGGCATGGACACACCGGATCTTTCGTCCATCGTCGAGGAGGAGATCCATCGCAAAAACCTTAGTGTGTTGCTGTTGTAATACAGTATATCAATGGAATGCACATGTCAACCCCGGATCGAAGGATTTTCGGGCCTGCTGCATGCCGCAGGCCGTTAGCAGGTCTCGAACCGTAGGCCTCAAGCCCCCCTTCGAGCATCAGCTCGGCGCGGCGTCGCTCGACAACGCCTACACGGCGGCAGTAGACTGATTCCGCTCTGGGTGCGGGGAAGACGGTGTGAATCCGTCGCGGGCCCGCCGCTGTGACCGGGGACGAAGGCCGGAGAACCACTGCGATCTGATCGTGGGAAGGCCGGCGCGGAGGATGATCCGGGAGCCAGAAGACCCGACCCGGAGCGGGTGGCGCCGCCCTCGCGGTCTGGGGTCGGCTCCGCACGACAGACCGCGGATGAAAAACGGCATCCCGGGCCTCGTGGGGTCCGGGATTCGTCGTGAGTGGGAGGTCGATGGTCCGAAAGCCCGTGTTTGGTGCGCTTTTTGCCGGCCTGTTCCTGGCCCTTGGCTGCGGCTCGGGTGAGGGAGGACCACAGCTTGGCGAGAACGCTGCGGCCGTCCCACCGCCCCAACGCATCGTCTCGCTGGCGCCAAGCCTCACCGAGACCCTTTTCGCTCTCGGTCTTGGAGATCGGGTCGTGGGGGTCACCAGGTACTGTGCCCACCCACCGCAGGCACTCGAGCTGCCGAAGATCGGCGGCCATCTCGATCCCAGCTACGAGGCGCTGCTCTCGCTGCAGCCCGACCTCGTCGTCTTGATCCCCTCGAGCGACGAGATCGAGCGACGGCTCGAGTCGTTGGGGGTGAGGGTGCTGAGGGTCGATCAGCACGACGTCGAAGGGGTGCTGGGATCGATCACGATGCTCGCCGAAGCCTGCGGTGTCCCGGAGCGGGGCGCCGCTCTTCGTGCCTCGGTCGAAGTGCGGCTGCAGAAAGTGGCTTTACGAACCGCCGGGCAACCGCGCCCGCGCGCAGTCGTGGTCGTCGGGCACGATATTGGGGGTGGCGTCGTTCGGAGCGTGTGGGCGGCCGGCCCCGACACCTTTTACGATGGCGTGCTGCGGATCGCCGGCGGCGTCAACGCCATCGAGGACGGTCTGGCCCGCTACCCGGAGCTCTCGCGGGAAGGTCTGGCCTCGATCGATCCCGACGTGGTGCTCGATGTCATCGCCGGGCTCGAGGATCGTGGTCTCAGCATTCGCGAGATTCACGGTGGGTGGCTCGAGCTGAGGGAGCTCCGCGCGGTCCGCGAGGGCCGGGTCGAGGTTCTCGACGGCGATGTCATGGTGGTGCCGGGACCGCGGCTGCCTGAAATGGTCGAAAACGTCGCGCGTGCGCTCCACCCCGAGCTGGAGTGGGAGCTCGAGTGATCGGTCACCGGATCCGCGTCGAGGGCCTCGGGGTTTACCTCGGCGAGGCCGAGATCCTTCGCGACGTCACGTTGACCGTCGGGCGAGGCGAATTCCTCACCGTCATTGGCCCCAACGGAGCCGGTAAGTCGACCCTGCTGCGCTGCCTCGACGGCATCCTCGAACCGACGGCGGGCGCGATACTGGTGGATGACCGCCCGCTGGCGGATTACGGTGACCGGGAACTGGCGCGCACGGTGAGCTATGTTCCGCAACCCGACGCGGGCTCTCTCGAGTTCACCGTGCGCTCCTTTGTCGAGATGGGGCGATACCCGTATCTCGGCGCCTGGGCGGCGCTCTCCGAGACCGATGTGGCGGCCGTTGACGAGGCGATGCGTCTGACCGAGGTTGCGGATCTCGCCGACCGCACCATGACCTCGTTGTCCGGGGGGGAGCGCCAGCGAGCGTCGATCGCCGCCGCCCTCGCCCAGGGCGGGTCGATCGTTCTGCTCGACGAACCGACCAGCTTTCTCGACTACCGGCACCAGGTGAAAATTCTCGATCTGCTGGACCGCCTGCACCGTGAACGGGGCTTCACGGTGGTGGCGGTGACCCACGATCTGAACAGCACCGTCGCCTTTTCGGACTCGGTTCTGGCTCTCAAGGATGGGCGGGTCACAGCCACCGGTGCGCCGTCCGAGCTCCTTGACGCCGATGTCCTGTCGGAGATCTATGACGCCGACTTCCGGCTCCTTTCCGGCGGGTATCGGGGCCT
>CBDTWX010000362.1:0-6104 GCA_965364305.1 uncultured Thermoanaerobaculia bacterium | reverse complement strand
TAGGTCGTACTTTGCATATTCTTTGGCTTTACTGAGCACCGATTTCGGGTCGCGTCGTACGAAACCGCCGGTCGACGGGTCGGAACGCAAGGCGTCGAGATCGTAGGGGTCACCGGCCCGCATTTCGTGTTTGAAGTTGTAGTAGGCGGGCGGCGAGTCGGTCTCCCACTCGAGGGTCGCCGCCCCCCACGGGTTGGCGGGGGCTTTCTCGCCACGGACCAGCGAGTGCAGGAAATAGCCAGCCATGATCAAAAACCCGAGGGCGAGAATGAAAGATCCCACAGTCGACGCCTGGTGATACGCTGTGAAGCGCTCGAGATAGTTGTAATACCGGCGCGGCATCCCGTGGCTGCCCATCACGAATTGGGTGAAGAAGGTGAGGTTGAACCCGACGAAAATCAGCAGCGCCGAGACCTGGGCCCAGCGCTCCGAGTACATCCGACCAAAGATCTTGGGCCACCAGTAGTGGATGCCGCCGATGAAGGCGATCACCGTACCTCCGAACATCACGTAATGGAAGTGGGCAACGACGAAGTAGGTGTCGTGGAGGTGGATGTCGGTGGACAAAGAGCCGAGGAAGAGCCCGGTGAGACCACCGATGGCGAAGAGGAACAAGAACGACAGCGCGTACAGCATGGGGGCCGCGAGCCGGATCGACCCTTTGTACATCGTGGCGAGCCAGTTGAAGACCTTGACCGCGGATGGGATGGCCACCGAAAAGGTCAGGGCCGAGAAAATCATATTGGTCAAACCCGACTGGCCGCTGGTAAACATGTGGTGACCCCAGACGAGGAAGCTGAGAAGCGCGATGGCGATCGACGACCAGGCGATAAACCGGTAGCCGAAGATGTGTTTGCCCGAGAACGTCGAGATCAGCTCGCTCATGATGGCCATGGCAGGCAGGATCATGATGTAAACCGCGGGGTGCGAGTAGAACCAGAAGAAATGCTGGTAGAGCACCGGGTCGCCGCCGAGCGCCGGATCGAATATGCCGACTCCAAGTGTGCGCTCGGCGACCAGCAGCAGCAGAGTAATGCCGAGCACCGGCGTCGCCAGCACCTGGATGATGGCGGTCGAGTAGATGCCCCACAGAAAGAGAGGCATCCGGAACCAGGTCATTCCTTCGGGCCGCATCTTGTGGATCGTGACGATGAAATTGAGGCCGGTGAAGATCGACGAGAAGCCGAGGATGAACGCCCCCAGAGTCATCGAGATCACCGCCGTCCCGGTGGTCGTCGAATACGGGGTATAAAAAGTCCAGCCGGTATCCACCGCTCCAACGACGATCGACACCACCGCAAAGGATGCGCCGGTCAACCAGAGCCAGAAGCTGGCCAGGTTGAGGCGAGGCAGCGCCACGTCTTTGGCGCCGAGCATCAGCGGCAGGACAAAGTTCCCGAGGGTCGCCGGGATCCCCGGGATGATAAAGAGAAAGATCATCACCGCACCGTGGAGGGTGAACATCTTGTTGTACGTGTCGGCCGTCATGATCGTCTGGCCGGCCGTCCAAAGCTCTGATCGAAGCAGCATGGCGAAGACGCCGCCGAGAAAAAACGAAGACAGAATCGCCACCAGGTACATGACACCGATGCGTTTGTGATCCAAGGTGAACAGCCAGGAGAGAATCCCCTTGCCGTGCGTGAGGTAGTTGTCGTCACTCCCGGCGGTGTCGTCGTGTCCGACCCCGACCGGGGCTGAGATCGCTTCAGCCATCAGCTCTTACTCCTCCTGAGCGGCGCCCTCGGGGGCCTTGAGATACTCGATGATCGCCATAATCTCCGCGTCCTTGAGGCGACCCTGATAGGTCGGCATCACCGGCTCGAAACCGGCCACAACCTGAGCGTTGGGCTCGAGGATCGACTGGCGAATGTAGTTTTCGTCGACGGTAATGGTGGACCCGTCCGCCATGGTCTCGATGCGCCCGAAGACGCCGAGCAGGGTGGGACCGGTCTTGGGCGAACCGTCCATGCTGTGGCACTGCATGCAGCCTCGGACCTGAAAGAGCTTGCGCCCGGCATCCACCGGGGACATGGTTTCAAGGAAGTTGGACGCCTTCTCCAGCCACGGCTCGAACTCGCCGGGCGGATGAACGACGACGTGCGCCAGCATATCCGAGTGGCTGGTGCCGCAATACTCGGCACAGAAGAGATCATACTCGCCGGGCTCGGTGGCCTCGAACCAGGCCTTTGAATATCGGCCCGGCACGAGGTCCATCTTGATCCTGAAAGCCGGAACGTAGAGGCTGTGAATGACGTCGGCGGAGGACATGACCAGCTGGACGGGACGATCGACCGGGACGTGGAGGTTCGCGTCCACATAGCCATTCGGGTAGGTGAAGCTCCAGTTCCACTTCTGACCTTCGACAAGGATTTCGTAGGCATTGGCGGGCGGTGTCGCCATGTCGAGGAATCCCTTGAAACCAAAAAAGAAAATGATGACGACAATGACCACCGGAATCGCCGTCCAGGTGATCTCGAGCGGGAGGTTATGGCTCGGTGACGGTGCCGCAGCTTTTCCTTCGCGGTGACGGTACTTGAGCACGAACACGACCATCACCACCACGATCAGAACAAAGAAAAACACCGAGATCGCGAGGATGAAATTGAACAACCAGTCGACGCTGTGGGCGACCGTCGACACCTGCGGCGGCATCCAAAACGAACCGTCCTCGGGGTCCGGTAAGATCGCGATTCGCGCCAGGAGCATCCGTGCAAGAAGCGTCGCCGTCATGCAGCCAAATCCTTCGCTTTTCTGGTTTTTTTCCGCCACTCACGGAGCCACAGCACGCCGAGGGAGATTCCCAGCATCAATACGGTGACCCCTGCCCCGAGCCGCATGATGTTCATCGCGACCGGTGAGTAGCGGCGATTTGTCGGGTCGTAGTGATAACAGTAGAGGATCAGTTGGTCAAGGGTGTTGCCGATCATACCTTCGGACGCCTCGAGCAGGGCGAGCTTGAGCCGCTTCGCCGGGTACTCGATTCCGTACAGATATCGGGCCACACGGCCATCAGGGGTACAGATGAATATCGCCGCCGCGTGGGCGTACTCCTGGGTCGCAGGGTCGTAGGTGTAGGAGAAGCCCAAGGTCTCGGCGAGCCGCTTGATCTCCCGTTCGCGACCGGTGAGGAAATGCCAGCCGGTGCCTGCCGTCGGTCGATCGAGCCGTTTGAGATAGTTCTGCTTCTTCGCCGACGCCAGCTCCGGAGTCTCCAGCGGGTTGATGCTGACGGTGACGATCTCGAACTCCTCTCCCGGTGACCACTCCATGGCCTCGAGACCGTCCACCACCCCGTTGAGCATCAGTCCGCAGAGCATCGGGCAACGGTAGTAATTGAGGGTCAGGATCACCGGCCTCTCGCCGTCGAAGAAGTCGCCAAGCTCGACCCGGTTGCCCGACTCGTCGAGAAACTCGACGTCGAGCGGCAGCTTGGCGTCGAGGTGCTCGGTCACGCCGACCTCCTCCAAAACCGCCGGGGTCTGATCCGCTAGCTGAGCGTGAGCACCCCCCGCAACCAACGACGAGGCAACCACCGACGCAGCAAGCACGCCGCGAAACCGTCTCAGTCTCATCCTTTGAATCGACATTGCTCAACCCCGTTCGCCTCGGTTAACCCGGGAATCCCCCGCAGGATTCCGACCTCTCATGGTGCGGTGCCAAGGTATCACAACGCCGGGCCGGGCTACGCCCGGCTCGGCTCGAATTCGAAATGAGGAATCAGGAATTCGGAATGCCGCCCACGCACTTCAATTTGAAATTTCGCATTTCGCATTTCGAATTTCCCGCCCGCCCGGATTCCTCCAAGGACGTCGGACGTCCTTGTTCGGAATGACAAGGAGTCACTCCCCTCTCGTGGTCGCGATGACATGATTCAGCGCTTGTTGCCCCATGTCATCCCGAACGAGGATGCGGAGCGTCCGAGGAGGGATCTGTGGGCAGGGGCGGGCGGACGGCAATGGCCACTGGGCGGGCGGGCGAATCCTGCATCCAGTACCCGGGCGGGAGGGTGGGAATTCCGAATTCCGAATTCGAAGTCCGTCAGCGTTCGGCCGACGGACCACCCACGCGGCTCCGAGGACTTCGTTGCCTCTCACGAAGCCCACGTTTCCGTCTGACGGGAGCTCGCCCCGGGCGTCAGCTCTCGGTCTGAACGACCGCCGCGCCCCTGGCGTTCTTTTTGATCGATTCGACGCCTTTCAGGCAGGCATCCTTGGACTTGTAGCCCTGTCCATGGGCAACGACCTTGCCGTTGGCCGCCTTGAGCCGAAACCGGAAATCTCCGTCTTTGCCCCTGAAGACCTCGAACTTCGCTCCCATCATGACCCCCTCGGTGTGGTGTTCGACGAACCATCGTACCAGATCAAAAATCTCTCCCGAGAACCGGCGAGGGTGCTCTATAATCCGTCCACCGACTCGAGGCCGAAGACGGTGCGGTAAGCGGCCCGTCGCCTTTTCCGCAACAGACGAGGAGACTCAGATGCTCAGATCTCGTACCGAAAACCGGAACCTCATTCACCTTCGCTGCCCGGGTTTCCGGCAGTTGGCACTGGTGTTCCTGGTGTTCAGCCTCGGATGTTCATCCATGGGTTCGCTCGAGCCCATGGAAGTCACCCTCACGGATCTCGAGGTGACCGAGGTGACGGTCTTTGAAACCAGCCTGTTGGCCAAGCTCAGGATCACCAACCCCAACCCCGACTCGATCACCATCGACGGCGCATCCTTCAAGCTCTACATCGAGGACAAGAAGGTGGGGACCGGGACGACCAAGGAGTCCTTTGCGCTCGATCGTCTCGACTCGAGCGTCATCGACGTGGTGTTTCACATCAACAACGCCTCGGCAATCCTCAGACTCAAAGAGATTTTTCAGGACAACGACGTCAGCTACGGGGTCCGTGGCGCCCTCTTTACCGAGGGCGCCTTCGGTACACGGAAGATCAGGATCGAGAAAACCGGCCGCCTCGATCTCTCCGGTGCCAATCCAAAAGAGATCAATTAACTCTCTGAGGAGGGCCTGTCTCACTCGAGCTGAGATCACGACTTGAAGAGACCGCCGAGCAGGCCCGACCCCATCTTGACGATGTCGTCCATCGGATCACCATCCCCGTCGGCGTCAAGCATTCGAGCGAACATATCTACGGCTGACGGCGAGACCTCACGCGCGGCACGTTCCTGTTGCCCGAGGGCGGCGGCGAGCCCAGCCGCATCGAATCCCTGCCGCCGTTTTTCCTTGCCGAGGGCGCCCATGATCAACGGCGCCACCATGGCCAGGATCTTGCCGACCGATGCGACATCCACCCCGCTCGAAGCACTGATAGCCCGTTCGACATTCGCCTGCCGGCCGCCAAGCACGTGGCCGAGGATGCCGGCGCCGTCGGCAAGATTGCCGCCGCCTCCGAGATACCCCATGACATCGTCGAGGACACTGCCGTCGTGGTCGCGGTCGAGGGCGCCGAGAAGGCCGGCCGCACCCGAGCTCGAAGAGCTGTTGCGCGTCAACCCGGTGAGGATGGCAGGCACCGCACCGGCGAGGACGTTTGAAACGTCTCCGCTGTCGAGGCCAACCGAACGCCCCATCTGCTCGATGCCGCCACCGCCGAGCTGCTGCATTAAAGTACCGAGAAGGTCTGAAGAATCCATGAACTGTCAGCCCTTGAGAACAAAGGTGACCTTGAGGTTGACGCGGTAAGCCGTGACCTTGCCATCCTCGACCTCTACCTTCATCTCGCTAACCCATGCACCTTTGACCTTGTCGAGAGTCTTGTCGGCGCGCTCGATACCCTTCTCGATGGCGTCCTCGAAGCTCGTCTTCGATGAACAGCTGATTTCCGTGACTTTTGCGATGGACATCTCTTTCTCCTTTGCATGTTCGACTCGCTCAGCGACCCAATTTCGCTGGGCGATCCGTGGGTATGAACCTACACCTTCTGGTGAAGATGATTCCTCGGCATCGTAGCACGGCGAGACGACACAGGTGCCACCCTTCGCATTGTTCGGTTTTGTAGCTTTTGATTTGAGGAACGCGCCACGGGCGAACACTGCGAAGAGTGGCACCTCGCACGTTGAAGTAGGAAGCGCGTCATGGTATTCGTGGGCGGGCGGGCGGG
>CBDTWX010000361.1:0-6120 GCA_965364305.1 uncultured Thermoanaerobaculia bacterium | reverse complement strand
CACGAGCACGGGTGTCAGATCGGACTTGTGCAGGATCTGGGCGCCGAAGAGCTTGTTGCCTTGCTTGACGCCTTCCAGGGTCAGAGGAACCTGTTTCGTTTCGATGGTGGTCAGCACCGTGTCGAGGAAAGTTGCCGGATCCGTGCCGGCGATCCTGTCGAAATCCGCCTTGGTGGGTTGGGTCCATTCACTGCACCCGGGCTGCAGGCTGTCGGAGTGTTCGGCGACCGGGTTGACCGCAGCGGGGGTCTCACCTTGCGGCGCTGCGCAGGCTGTGGCGAACACCGCGATGAGTGCGACCGCGAGCAACGACTGAATGGCTGTTCTCTTCATGGTTCTTTCCTTTCAGATCTCTTGGGTTCAAGAATCATGTAATTCATTTGTCGAGCACGAGCACGAGCACGAGCACGAGCACGAGCACGAGCACGAGCACGAGCACGAGCAGGAGCACGAGCAGGAGCGCGAGCGCGAGCACGAGCACGAGCACAAGCACGAGCACGAGCACGAGCACGAGCACGATCGGTCATTGCTCAGTCCTGGTCCTCGGGTACGCCGCTTCGGGTCATCTCATTGCCGAGGCCCAAGGGGATCAGGGGCAACACGGCGGTTCGCATGCCGGCGCGGACCTTCCACCCGAGCCCGTTCATGCCTTCCATGAACATCGGGGTGATACGGTCCGAGATCCAGGTCTCGCGGTGGGGTGAATACTCCGCGTAGATCGCGGTGAAGTCCTTTGCGAGCTGGGCGTTCTCCTCGGTCCAGTAGGCCCAGTCGGCGGCCGAAAAGGCGATCAGGCGCCCGTCTTGGGTCATTACGACCGGCACCAGTGTTCCTTCGACCACCGACTCGAGCGGAGCCTGGGTGGTGTGAAACCACACCGCCATGAAAACGCACTCGAGGAAAAACAGACCCTCGGCCTCGGTCTCGAGCATGGCCGCCTGGCTGGCGAGGATCTTGCGGTCCTCGACACCCTCGAGCTGTTCCATTGCGGCAACCATCAGGGTCAGGTGACCGGGCGGCACGGCATCGGAGTAGAGCAGGGCGTTGATGACCTCGGACTTGACGCCCATTTCCTTGAGCCGGAAGTAGATCCATTCGGCAAGCTCGCGGTGGTCTTTCTCCCACACGACGTGGTAGACGTTGGCCATCACCGCGATCGGGAGCACCGAGCCGAGGGGATTGACCAGGCTGACCGCGAACTTCGTGCCGGCGTCGATGCCGCCGACCCGGGCGAGCTCGAGCCGCAGCGTGTCGTTGGTCGTGTAGGGATCGATGCCGAGCTTCTGCGCCCAGATGCGCTCCTGCAGCTCGACGCCGACGAAGCGTTTGCCGTACTTGAAGGCGGCGTCGCCGGTCTTGTCAGCCGCCCGATCGCCCTCGCCCTCCTTGACCTCGGTGCCGACGTCGACCACGTCACCGCCCACCTCGGCTACGGTGTAGGCGGTTTTCTTGAACATGCGGAAGATCCCGCGGGGCAGGGCCTTGACGGTCTTTACCGGATGTTTGATGACCGTGGCGGTGTCACGCACCATTTTGGTTGCCCCGTCCACCGCAGCCTCTCCCGCGACCTTTCCAAGCGTTTGTTGTTTGAGGGTGCCGATGGCCTCGAGTTCTCTGAGCCTGATGCGCAGCATCGGCTCGCCGTAGGCTTCAAAGTTGCCCCAGTCGGATCTGACCGTGAACTCGTGCAGTGAATCGAAACTCGTCACCTCGTCATCGACCGTCCAGTACTGGCCGTTGACCATCCACTCCGGAATGACCTCGAGCGCCTGGCGGACCGGTGGTTCCTCGTAGGGGCCGTCCGGGCTCTGCGCACGAGCAGTCGCGATCGGCACGACGAGCAGGAAAGTTACGAGGAGGCAGGTGATTGCGTGCCTGTGGTTCATAGTGCCGTTCCTTTTTGATACTCGTGCGATGGTCTCGGGGCTCGCCTGGCCAAGAGCTCGCCGCGGATTTCACAGATGAGTTCGGCCCTTATCTGAGGACGGGAACCCATTCCTCCTCCCAGTCCTCAATGACCTTGACACCAGATCCTAAAGGTGCCTTTGCTTCCCATGTGCCCTCGCAGTGGTTGCCCCACTTGTGATCTACCTTTTTGAGGGTGCCGCGAGCTCGGTCGCCCTCGATGGTCCCGGTGACGTACTTGGTTTCGTTGTGCCATCCGCCGCTGAATCTCTCCGAGTACGAGAACTTGCCGTTGTTGATCTGGATCGTGTCCTTGCCGTAGAAGTCGAAGTTGCAGTCGTCATTGTCGTCCGGGTCCACTCCGTCCTCGAGCTCGAACTCGTAGGAGTTTCCGTTCTCACAATCACTACCGTTGGTTGTGATCTTGTCGCCGCTCGAATCGATGTTGAAGCACGCCTCGTAGGCGGACGTCTGTCCATCCCAGGTTCCGGTCTTGGTGTCGCCCTGGTCAGGGGTGTTCCCTTCCTCGCCATAAACCCGTTCGAAATCGAGGACATCGCCCACCTTGAAATCACCGCAGTTGCCGTCCGCGCATCGCCTGAGCGTTGCCGTCGCGTTGTCGTCATCGACGAACTCCCAGTCCATCTTGGTGTTCGAGCGATAGCCGGCGCCCTTCGCCTGAACGAGCTTCCACACGCCGTCCTCCTCCGGTCCGATCAGCACCGACCAGTCGAAGGCCCGATTGTCACAGGTGGTTTCGTTTCCCGTGCAATCCTTGGCACTCTTGGAGACCTTGTCCAGCCAGAAAAGCGCCAGCATGTCTTCGTCTTCAAGGACGATCTCCTGAACGACCCACAGCGTCTTGGGCATGTCATCGGTTCGCCACAGTCCCTTCATCTCCGCCTGCGCCGAAGCGGAGCCGGTGAATCCGAGTGTCACCACGGCAAACATCAGTGCTACCCCGAGAGTTGATACGGTCTTTTTCATCATGGCCTCCTGTTATGTTCAGTTGTCGGAATCCGCGGCGCCGCGACGTGCCCGGAATTGAACCCGACCAATCGGATCGGTGTACTCCTGCGGTTGTTCATCCTCGTTTCTATCTGCCGAGTCACCGACAGGTGATGCCGATCTCCCACCGTTCGTCGCGCATGTCGAGCACCGCCTGGTCGGTGGCCATGCTCGCCTGCTGGACGGTGTCGATCTCCGGGTCCTCAGCGACTATCCGTTGATACATTGCGTCTGCCGTCGCGGTATCCCGCTCGTCGACCGCGACCATGGCCTCGAGCCATAGACCAGCCAGCTGGTGCCACTCGTCCTGTGACGTGGCGGCCACCTTGGCGAGTGCATAGGCTCGATCCGGGTTGCAGCCGCGCAGCGCCTTGTAGCCTTCCCAGGCATCGGGTCCGATCGCGTTGATGATCGACTGCACCGCGTCATCCCGCTCCGAGGACACCTCGGCGATCCTGTCCCGTGCTTCGGTCTTGAGCCGCTCCTGCTCCCTGATACGAGCCTCACGCCGCAGAAGCTCCTGCTCGCGCTCGGAGACCTTCTGCTCCTGCCAGCGCCGCTCCTCCTCACGGAGCCGGCGTTCACGTTCGGCCATGTGGGCGTCGTACTCGGCCCGCCGCCGCTGCTCCTCGTAAGCCCGGCGCTCCATCTCACGCTGGCGGCGCTTCTTCTTGCCGCCGGTGGCCATGTTGGCGATGCCGCCGCCGGCCGCACCGAGCGCGGCGCCGGCCGCCACGTCCTCGAGAATGTATCCGTCACCGAGCGCCAGACCCAGCAGCGCGCCGACGCCGGCGCCCTTGCCCATGTACTGGGCCTCGGCCTCCTCCGGCACTACCAGCGAGACCAGGAAGAGCCCGAGCGCTATGACGGCGCCGTTCCTGAAGAGTGATTTCTTTGAATGTCTGTGTTTCATCAGAGTCCTCCTATGTCAATCCGCGGATCGGCCTTCCCCCGTTCGAGGGAACTGCGACCGCAATCGGGTCCACGATGACGACCGGCTCCTGGTCGCCGATCTCGGTCTGTTGAATGAGGTCTTCGATCCTGGTCGCGAGGCTGGCGACACGTTCTTTGCCGTTATCGGCGATGTCGTCCGGCAAGGATTTCAGCGAGGAAAGCAGGTCGAGCGACGCGGCGCTGCGCATCGCTGCCTCGTGGGCGCTGGAAAAGAACCGCCTTCGATCCTGCGGCAGCCGCCGACTGCAGCCGGCGGCTAGGTGAAGTGGGATCGTCGTGCAGGCCTGGTCGAGGAGGCAGCGGACGTCGCGGGCACGCCCGAAGAGCTGTGGACGCAGCGAATGGATCCACCGCACGAATTCGAGAGCCATCGGATAGGCGTCGAGGTGTTCGTGTTGCAGAGTCATGGCGAAACCTCGATCGCGTTGTCGAGCACGAGCACGAGCACGAGCACGAGCGCGAGCACGAGCACGAGCACGGAAATGAGGGTCATTGGCAGACGATCCCCAGCTCGCGGCGTTCGGCGTGCATGTCCAGGATCACCTCTTCGAGGACCATCTTGGCCTGCTGTGCCGAATCGACCTGGTAGTCGATCTTTGCGATCTCGTCGAAAATGGCGTCCGCCTTGGCGGTGTCGCCCTGCTCGACTGCGACGGCCGCCCGCAGATAGACGGATGTGATGAAGAAATCTTCGTTGGTCGATGTGGCCGCCACAGCCGCATACGCATTCGCGCGGTCCCACCGGCAGGCTCTCAGAGCCTTGTAGCCCTCCCAGTTGTCGGGGCCGATGAGCGCGATGAAGGAGGCCTCGGTCTGCTGGGCCGACTGTACCGTCTGCGCCATCTGCGCCTCGAGTTCAGCCAGGCGAGCCTCTCGCTCGGCAAGCTCTCGCTCTTTCGCGCTCATCGAATCCCAATCGGCGGATTCCCGTTTCGCTGCTTTCTCTTCCTTACCCTTCTGGACCTCGTTGTAGATCATGCCGCCCGCGGCACCGAGAGCCGCCCCACCCAGCGCGCCACCGATGGCGCTGTCACCGAGGGCGAAGCCGATCAGGGCGCCGATGCCGGCGGCCTTGCCCGTCTTGATGCGTTTCTTCTCCTGGGCTTCGCAGTCGGTCGTGAGGCTCGCGAGCACAATGACTGTGATTGCCGCCGCGACAACGACTCGTGCAACATTCGATTTCCCTATCACGTACGTCATGGGATTGTCCTCCTCGATCCCCATTCACTCGAATACCACTCGTATCCATTCGCGTCTCGCGACGCCGATCTCCGCACGGACGCCGGACGATCGGACATTGGGTTACTCCTGCTCGGCCATATCGACGCCGAGCTCCCGGCGAAGCCAGGCGCGCGAAACCGTCCACTCGTCGGTTGCCTGTTCCAGCGTGCAGCCCAGGACGGCCGCGGCCTCGGCGAGGTTCAGGTTGCCGAAGAATCGGAGCTCGATCAGCTCGGTGGTTCTGGGATCGACGTTCTCGAGCTCTGCAAGAGCACGGTTCACGGCCAGGACGTCGCCGTCCGAGTATCGCGACAACTGTTCGCTACGCCGCAATGTCGGCTCGCATGGTCGGCCACGCCGTCGCCGCCACGCGGTCGTCGACATCTCACGGCGCCTTTTGCGAGCCGCCTCGAGGGTTTGGATCTTTTGCTTCATCATCGAGTGGTCGATTCCACCTGGATTTCGCGCCGTTAGGCCGGTGAATCCGCACGCTCGAAGCTGAAGATCTGTTGGGTGTGAGGAGACCTCTGTGGCCGTGGCTCGCTATGCAACCCCTCGCCATGCCTGCCACCAGGCGTTCGCCCTTTCGACCGGCCACGGCCACGTTTGAGACAGCTCGGCGAGCTCCTCTTGGATTCGCGTCGATCGCGGGCGATCCTCTGGTTTCTTGGCCAGGCACGACATCACGAGATCTATGAGGGGTTCCGGAATCGCCAGACCTGTGATGTCGCTCAAGCTGCGCGGCGATTCCTCGACGACTCGGTAGATGAGATCGAGGCCACTGTCGCCGGGCTGGAAGACGGGCTGACCGCACAGCATTTCGTACGCCACCGCGCCGACGGAGTAAAAATCGGAATCTCCACTGACGTCGAGCGGCGTCCCGAATCTTTCCGGAGCCATGTAGAGCGGCGAACCGCGGATGCTCTTCAAGGACTTGGCATCGATGGAATCGGTGTCGTCGAGGTTCTTCGCCAATCCGAAGTCGAGGACCTTGACCACGTCGGTTTCGCCGGCGCGTTCGCAGAGCATGAT
>CBDTWX010000360.1:0-6121 GCA_965364305.1 uncultured Thermoanaerobaculia bacterium | reverse complement strand
ACGCCGTCGTAGTTGCGCTACGTCAAGGAGCACGATGTGCGACAAGCACGACGGAACGCCGTGATTCGCCGTCCGTAGTAGACGCCTGGTGAGAAGTACGGGCTAACTCCTAATTCGACTCGACTTGCGCTTGAGGCGTCCTGGGTGTAGAATCCTGTGTCCTGGTCCGTCGGGACCGAGTGGAGGTGCGAAATGAAAGCCGGAGTTCATCCCGAGTATCACGAGGTCGAGGTCCGTTGCGCCTGCGGGAACACGTTTAAGACCCGGTCGACGAAGACCGAGCTGCGTCTCGAGATCTGCAGCGCCTGTCACCCGTTCTACACCGGCAAGCAGAAGCTTGTGGACACCGCAGGAATGGTGGAGAAGTTCGAGCGGCGTTACGGAAAAGCGACCGCCGCAAAGTAGCTCGTCCAGGCCGCCGAACGGCGGTCTATCGGCCCGCGCGAGAGGAATTTCGCGCGGGTTTTTGTATGAGTGACCGCGGCGGGCGTCGAGAGTAGGATTGGGGAAGCTCGGGGGCGGGGATTTCAAATGCTTGAACGACTCGAAGAGATTGCTCGGCGGCACGACGATCTGCTCGCACAGCAGGCCGATCCCGATGTTGCCGTCGACCAGAACCGTTCGCGGGAGGTGGCGCAGAAGCTGGCCGAGCTGCAGCCGGTGGTGACCGCCTATCACCAGTACACCGCGGCCGCGAAGGAGCTCGAGGGTGCGCGCGAGATCGTCACCGAGACCGAAGACGATGAGATGCGGGAGATGGCGGAGATCGAGGTCGGCGAGCTCACGACACGTTTGGAAGAAATCGAACAGAAATTGAAGCTGCTCCTCCTGCCGGCCGACCCCAACGACCGCCGCAACGTGATTCTCGAGATCCGCGCCGGAACCGGGGGCGAGGAGGCCGCGCTTTTTGCCTCGGAGCTCCTCCGCATGTATGGGCGGTATGCCGAGGGCCAGCGGTGGACGGTGTCGCTGACCGACAGCTCGGACACCGGGCTCGGAGGCATCAAGGAGGCAGTGGCGGTGATCGAAGGCGAAGGGGCATTCTCGCGCCTGAAGTTCGAGTCCGGTGTTCACCGCGTGCAACGGGTGCCGGCCACCGAGGCCTCAGGACGTATCCACACCTCGGCCGCCACGGTGGCGGTGATGCCGGAGGCCGAGGCGGTGGAGGTGGCGGTGGACGAAAAGGACCTCCGGGTCGATCGCTTTTGCTCCTCGGGTCCCGGCGGACAGAGTGTGAACACGACCTACTCGGCGGTTCGCATCACCCATCTCCCGACCGGGCTCGTGGTCTCGTGCCAGGACGAGAAATCGCAGATTCAGAACAAGGCCAAGGCCCTGCGGGTCCTCAAGGCGCGGCTCAAGGAGATCGAGGAGCGGGAGCGCGACGCCGAACGGGCGGCCGACCGGCGCTCGAAGATCGGGTCCGGAGATCGCTCGGAAAAGATCCGCACCTACAACTTCCCCCAGGGAAGGGTCACCGACCATCGAATCGGGCTCACCGTTCACCGCCTTTCGGAGATCCTCGAGGGAGACCTCGATCTTCTCCTCGATCCGCTGATCTCCGAGTTCCAGGCCGAGCGCCTCAAGGAAGAGCTCAGTTGACGAGAGAAATTCGGAATTCGGAATTCGGAATTCGGAATTCCCGCCCAACCACAAAGCTCGTGATCAAGTGGCGGGCGAGGGCGCATCCGCGATACGCCATCCACAACCACCAGATTCCGGACGGGCCGGTCGGGTGAAGGTCGACGAGGCGCTTCGGATTGGTGCTTCGATCCTCCCTCTTCGGGATGGCATTCCGGATCCGCGGCGGGAGGCGGCGTGGCTGCTCGCGGCCGCGTGGGGAGCGGATGAAATCACCCTTCGGCTGTACCCGGAACGGGAGGTTCCCGCTGATGTCGAGCGGCGCTATCGTGATTGGCTGCAACGCCGCGCGCGGGGAGAGCCGGCGCACCACCTCACCGCCTCCTGCCCGTTCTGGGGCCGCGAGTTCGAGGTGTCTCCGGCGGTCCTCGTTCCCCGACCCGAGACCGAGCTGTTGGTTGAAGCGGCCTTGGCCCTGCCCGTGTCGCCGACCTCGCGGGTCCTCGATGTCGGCACCGGATCGGGCTGTATCGCGGTGACCCTCGCCGCGGAACGCCCCGATTGGCGGGTGTCGGCGGTCGATCGTTCAGTCTCTGCTCTTGAGGTGGCGCGGCGCAACATCATACGCCACCGGGTCACCGTTGGAACGCACGTCGGTCATCTCACAACCGCTGTTGCACCGCCGTGGGATCTCGTAGTGGCCAACCTCCCCTACATACCGTCCGCAGATCTCGCCCATCTGTCGGCAGAAGTCCGTCACGATCCTCGGGCTGCTCTCGATGGCGGTGGCGACGGACTCGATCTGGTCCGTGGGCTGCTTGACGATCTGCCGCGTTTGCTCAGGCCCTGCGGAGGGGCGGTCCTCGAGGTTGGTGACGGCCAGATAGAGGATCTGGTTGCCCTCGCTGCCGAAGCCGGTTTGGCTGTCGCCCGGAGGGTGCGGGACGCCGGAGGCTGCGAGCGAGTTGCCGCGTTGCAGGTCCCTTGAGGAAGCGGTTTGTCGGGCGCGGAGACGGAGACGGAGGCGGGCACGGGCGGGCGCCGTGTTGACACTCGTCGCCAGGGGTCGCACAATGCCGCTCTTCCCGCTTCGGCGTGGCGGAGGTGTCGATGGCCGAGAAGAGTCGGATCGAGCTCGATGACAAGCATCAGCGAGTTGCTGTGATCGCCTTTGGCGGCAACGCGCTGTTGCGACCCCAGGACCACGGGACCCAGGAGGAGCAGTTCACTCTGAGCTGGAAGGCAACGCGGTGGCTGGTGGAGATCATCCACCGTGGCTATGAGCTCGCCATCGTCCATGGCAACGGTCCCCAGGTCGGCAACATCATGATCCAGGTCGAGGAGGCGATCACCAAGATCCCGCCGCAATCTCTCGATGTCGCGGTGGCTCAGACCCAGGGTTCGATGGGCTACATGCTGGCCAATCAGCTCCGCAACCGGTTCAATGAGGAGCAGCTCGAAAAGGAGATCGCGGCGGTGCTCACAGAGGTGGTGGTCGACCGCGAGGACCCCGCCTTCGAGAACCCCTCCAAACCGGTCGGTCCCTACTTCACCGCCTACCGCGCCAATCTGCTGATGCAGGAGCACGGATGGCAGATGGTGGAAGACGCGGGCCGCGGGTGGCGCAAGGTCGTGGCGTCTCCGATGCCGCAGACGATCCTCGGTTGCCATCTTCTGAAGAGACTTGTTGGGAATGGTGCGGTGCTGGTCGCTGGAGGAGGAGGCGGTGTTCCGGTGTATCGGGATGTCGGCGGCTACTACCGTGGCGTCGAGGCCGTGATCGACAAGGATTACGTGGCCTCGATCCTGGCCCGCGAGCTCGAGGCCGATCTCTTCATCATGCTCACCCAGGTGCCGATGGTAGCGGAGGCATTCGGGCGTCCCAACCAGCGCTGGCTTCGACGGATGCCGCTCGCCAAGGCCAAGGAAATGATGTCGAGCAACCAGTTTCCGCCGGGGTCCATGGGTCCAAAGGTGCAGGCCTCGATCGATTTCGTCGAGGCCACCGGCAAGGACGTCCTGATCACCGACGAGGACAGCCTCAAGCAAGCGCTCGAGGGAAAGGCCGGCACATTCTTGGTGCCGAGCGGCGCGGTCGAGTACGCATCGCTCGCCTGACGAAGAACAGAATGATCCCTTCGGTTGCGGGCACGAGCACGAGCACGAGCATGGGCACGACCTACGGGCAGGGCGACCACCAATCGTCCGAGTTGCGTGGGTCGAAGAGGTCGAAAAGGAGACGGGTCGTGCAGTCAAAACGCCACCTCACGATCGTTGATCCGAACGTTGGTTTATCCTAGGCGTTGTGGCGAATGTAAGTCTCTGGCTTTACCGTTTCCTGGCCGCTGGATTGTTCCCCGCGGCAGCACCGGTGCTCAAGCTGCGACAGGCCTTATCCGGCAAAAAGCGACCTCGATTCAGAGATCGCCTGGGGCGAAACCTCCCCGAGATGCCCGGCGGGGGCATCTGGATCCAGGCGGTTTCGGTCGGTGAGGTGGAGCTCGCCCGTCGTCTGGTGGCCGAGCTTCGGGAGCGCGCGCCTCGGCTCCCGTTGGTTCTCAGCGCCACGACCGCGACCGGTCTTGATCTCGCGCGCCGCACTCTCGGCGAAATTCTCCCGGTCATCCCATGTCCCATCGATCTCCCCGGCCCGGTGAAGAGGGTTTTCGAGGCCGTGAGCCCCAAGCTCCTGGTGCTTGTCGAGACCGAGCTCTGGCCGGAGATGCTCCACCAATCCAAACGACGCGGCGTGCCGGTGGCGGTGGTCAACGCGCGGTTGTCCGAAGCTTCGTTTGCCGGGTACCGCAGGATTGCTGGGCCACTGCGGTCGCTGCTCGAACCGCTGGCATTGGTGGTCGCGCGGACGGCGACGGATGGGGGCCGGTTCACGGGCCTTGGCGTGCCGCCCGACCGGGTGATTGTCGGAGGCAACGTCAAGTACGATCTCGAGCCTGACCGGCGACCGCTCGAGTGGCTGGGTCAGGTTCGCAATCGGGCCGGCGATCGACCGATCATCGTCGCGGGGTCGACGATGGAGGGCGAGGAGGCCCAGGTGCTCGACGCCTTGGCCGGACTCGGTGCTGACGGCGCGGCACCATTCGTGATCCTCGCTCCGCGTCACCCGGAACGGTTTGACGGCGTCGCCGGACTCGTGGCCAATCGTGGTTTTGTGCTGGCACGTCGCAGCGATCCGCAACCGATTCCGGCTGATGCGGATGTCTTTCTCATCGACACCATCGGAGAGCTTGCCCGCGCCTACCAGCTCGCCGATATTGCGTTTGTCGGCGGTTCGCTGGTTCCGACCGGTGGTCACAACCCGCTCGAGCCTGCGGTCTGGGGCGTACCGGTGCTCAGCGGCCCGCACGTCCACAACTTCAGCGAGGTCTATGACGAGATGACCGCGGCGGGCGGCGCCCGCTTGGTGGCCGGCACCGACGAACTGAGGAGCGCGGCCGCGAGCTGGCTCAACGATCCAAATCTCGCCGCCGCTGCTGGCGCGGCCGGGCGCGCTGTGGTTGAAGAAAATCGCGGCGCCACCGGGCGATCCGTGAGAGCGCTGTTCGAGCTCCTCGGAGAGATCCCAAAATGACCTGGCGCTATCTGCTCTTGCCGCTGTCACCCCTCTATCGAGGCGTCGTGGCGGCGCGCGGGGCGGCCTACCGGCGCGGTTGGCTGCGCCGTGCACATCTCGATGCACCGGTGATCTCGGTTGGAAATCTCACCTTCGGCGGCACGGGCAAGACACCTACGGTCATTTCTCTGGTCCGCGATCTGGTGCGTCTCGGCAGACGACCGGCGGTGTTGACTCGGGGGTACAAACGACGCGATGACCACCACGTGGTGGTGATCGGGCCCGAGCCCAGACAGGGTGTCGATGAGGTGGGTGACGAGCCGCTCGAAATGGCTCGGTGCCTGCCCGGCGTGCCGGTGGTGGTGGATGCGGACCGTGAGCGTGGAGGGCGCGAAGCGCTGCGACTGGGTGCCGATGCGCTGGTTCTCGACGACGGATTTCAGCATCTCCAGATGGAACGAGATCTCGATCTCGTGCTGATCGATGCCGGGGACCCGTGGGGTGGTGGGCGTCTTCCTCCCCTGGGACGACTTCGTGAACCGGTGACCGCCATCCGCCGGGCAAGCGCCGTACTGATCACAAAGGCGCCAGCCGACTGGCGGCCGGTGGTGGCGGAGATCGAAGCAGCCGTCGATCGTTGTGCCCCGGAGCTGCAGGTCTTCGTGTCGCGCATGCAAGTGCGTCGGGTGCGTGTTCCGAGCGAGGGTTGGCAGCCGGCTGAGGTCCTCGCAGGACGGCGGGTATTCGCGCTCGCCGGTATCGGTCGTCCGTCAGGTTTTGCCGACACGCTTTGCGCGGCGGGCGCCGAAATCGTCGGCAGCCGGTGGTTTCCCGACCATCATGCTTACTCGGACACCGATCTCCTCGAGGTCGTGACGGCCGCCCGTAAGGAGGATGCGGTGGCTGTCACGACCGCCAAGGACGCGACCAAGCTCCCGCCGGACGCCGCGGTCTGGACCGTCGAGGCGG
>CBDTWX010000359.1:0-6154 GCA_965364305.1 uncultured Thermoanaerobaculia bacterium | reverse complement strand
CACGTTGGCGATGCCCGAGACCCGCCCGCTGGACGGGCAAAACGTCTGGCCCGCGATCCGTGACCGCGGAACCAGCCCGGTCGAAAGCTACTACTGGGCCCGGGGTCGCGGCGACACCATTCGCACCGCGGAGTGGAAGCTCCACCGTTATTTCAACCGGGACGAGCTCTTCGATATCCGTCATGATCCCGGCGAGCAGACGAACCTCGCATCCGAGCGGCCCGGGACCGTCACCGACCTCAAAGAGATGATGGACACCTGGGCATCCTCGACCGGCGCGGCATTGTCGCACCAGGCTCCACCCTCACACCTCGATACAGGTCCGGCCCCCGAAGGAGAAGTGCTCGAGGTCACCGCGACCGTCACAGAGCGGGGCCAGCGCGAAGACAGACTGGTCGTGCCCATAGCGGAGTTTGCCGGCCGGCATCTCGCAACCGATTTCATCGAGTACGACATCTGCACGGCCCGCGGCAGCCTTGCCAAGGGTTTTTTTTACACGCCATTCAGAATGAACAGCAAGAATGGCGAACTGGGGTTTCGCCGGGGGCTCGGCATCGACCAGTTCGGGCGCGAGCAGATCCGCGGCCCGGCCACACGGGGTGGCAAAGGCGTGTGGGAGCATCGTGTCATGGGTCTGCTGGAGGGTGCTCCGGGGCCGCTTCGGAACCACGCGATGGTCTTTGCCGGCAACCGAGCGGGCACATTCAAGATCTACATCGACAACCTCCGCATCCGCCACATCGATGGCTCGACATCGCCGATATGGCAGGACGATTCGGACACCCGATTCAGCCTCCCACCGAGTATTCCGCCCGGTTTCAAGGACGTCAGTGTACGAGCCGTTCAGCTGACGGATCTGAACACCAAAATCGACTTTTGCACGTCCAGAATCGACGCGCCGTCCGCAGGAGATCAGTCCCGGAGATGGATGCGAGCCCTCCTGATGCTCGGTCTCGGAGCACTCGTGGTGGTGATCGCGTATCGCGTCGTCAAGAAACGCTGAATCCAGGCTCTTTCCACCGGGGAAACGACTCTTGATGAGACGCGGAGCTTCGCGGGCCGATACCCGGGGAAGTCCCAATCACATCGTTGAAAAATTGTGCATGTATACTTGAATTGTACGTAAATACCAGCAACAGGAGATTTTTTCTCAAGATGAGACCACTGAAGTCTGTTATTCGGTTGTCGCCTTTTGTTGCGTTCATTCTCTCCGGAGTGTTTCTTTGGCCGACGGTCATCGAGGTCCCCGCGCACGCGCAGGAGACCGACACATTCAAGGTCATCGTCAATGCAGCCAACCCACTGAGCACCCTGTCGCGAAATCAAGTGGCACGCATCTTTTTCAAAAAGGAAGAGAGGTGGCCGAATGGGTTCGCCATCACCGTCGTCGATCTCTCAACCGACGACCCAGTACGACAGGAATTTTCACTGGCCATACTCCGCAGAGAGACGGCGGCGGTGGAAGCCTACTGGAGGAAGCTGATCTTCTCCGGGATGGGCAGCCCTCCGCTGAAGCTGAGTGCGCACGCCGAGGTCGTACGGTTTGTCGGCTCAAACGTCGGGTCCATCGGCTACGTGGCCAGAGAGACCGAGCTCGGCGGGGCCGTGAAAGAGCTGGAGGTGACTCGATGAAACCGACGAGAGGTCGAAACCGAGCGTGGGGCTCGCCGCTACACGCCGCATTCCCGATGACGATCGCGGTCGTTATCGGTCTGTTTTCGGCCGCGCCAGCCAAAGCCAGCGACGGCGACGCGAGCGCGATTCAGAGCTGCCTCGCCGCCGAATGCCACGCCTACCGGATGGCCTTCGCGCAGAGCCCGCACTCCGCACTCGACACTCAAGGAATCGCTGGGGAGGTCGGAGCCTCGACGAGCTGCGCCGCCTGCCACGGTGAGCCCGTACGGAGGCAGAAGCAGCCCGGTGAATGGTTGTGCGACTTCGAGACCTTTGCTTTCAACGACGACGACCTTCCCACGCTGAAGTCCGGGCGATGCCAGAGATGCCACTCGGGCGAGCACCCGGATTTTGCGGCCAGCGAACACGCGAGAGCCGGGCTGGCGTGCACCGACTGTCACGACGTGCACGGCCGAGATCACGGGCGATGGCCCCTTCAGAAAGAAATCACGGTTTACGACGGGTCGGCGCTGCAGAGCGAGGCGCCGTCGGCCACCTGCGCGCGTTGTCACTCGGATGTCTTTGCCGAGTTCGGCTACAACAACCGTCATCGTCTCCAGGAAGGGATCATCCAGTGCACCTCCTGCCACGATCCCCACCAACGTCAAAATCGAATGGCGCTCGGAGGTTTCAAACACGAGACATGCGTGAGGTGTCACACGGACAAGGGAGGGCCCTTCGTTTTCGAACATGGGTCCGTCCGTGTGGAGGGCTGCGCCTCATGCCACACGCCACACGGTTCGCCAAACCGCCACATGCTCACATTCCAAGCCGTGGCCGAGCTCTGCTACAGCTGCCACGTGATGGTCCCGGGCTTTCACTCGCGTTTCACACTCGACTCACAGTGCACGAACTGTCACTCCTCGATTCACGGGTCACAGCTCGACCCTTACTTTTTAAGATGAGGAGGAAATCATGAACACATCACGACTCCTCATCCGAATCGGGCTGTTCACGACCTGCTTGTGGATCACCTCGGCGGCCGGATCCCAAGATGTGCAGGAGTGGAGCTTTGTCGGCGGATTCCAGGTCGGCTTCAGGCTCGTCGATGTCGATGGAAGCGAGGAAAAGTATCGCCAGCACCTCAACCTCGAAGACGGTCCTCGGCTCTTCAACCTCAACTTCGAGCTGACACCCACGGCCGAGATGCGCCATCTCTTCGACCGGATCGACCTCGATATAACCAATATGGGCGGAGATCCCTTCGAGACCCTGCGCACGTCGATCGAAAAGTACGGTCGGTTTTCCCTGACGTACGATCGTCTCAAGTCGACGTACTTCTACGACGACATCATTCTGCCGGTTGCTCTCGGTGACCCCGCGCTGTCAAACGCCGGCGATTTTCACACCTTCGATTTCGACCGGGTCCGCGACACCGTTCGGTTCAATCTGTCGCTCGGCCGCAGCGCCCGGCTCGATTTTGACTTCAATCGATTCACCAAGACCGGTGAGAGCGCCACCACCCTCGATATCGAGCGCGACGAGTTCGAGCTCGACAAACCGATCGACGAATCGATGAGCGAGTATCGGGTCGCACTCCAATACGCATGGCCAAGGGTCACGCTGATTCTCGAAGGCCGTCTTCGCGAGTACGAAAATGCGGTCGAGATCTTTCTTCCAGGCTTGTCTCAGGGAGAAGATCCAGAGGACGAAACGATTCTCGGCGCCTATTTCCTCGATCAGCCGTACGATCTGCGGTCCTTCGCACCGAGTGTGCGGATGGTGGCGAGGCCCACCGATCGATTCCACGTGAACCTCTACGCCTCGGTCGAAGACCTGACCGTGGACGTGGAGCTGAGCGAGCATGCCCAGGGCACAACCTGGACCGGAGAGCCTTACGAATCATCCTTCGACGGCGCCGGGGCTGTGGATCGCACAGTCCAGATGTACGATATCGACCTCAGCTATCAGATCCTGGACTGGTTCGGCGTGGTGGCCGGCGCCCGCGAACGAACGCTCGAGCAAGACGGCGCGTTGGTCTTTGACGAGGAGAATGGAGACAGTTCCTGGTACATCGACACCATTAGTGCCCACCTCGGCGTTCAGTTCGATTTCAGCTCCCGGTTCACGATCAGCACCGGCCTCCGCAGCGAGAACCGCGAGGTGGAGTCCGACTGGTCCCATGCCGATACCGGCAAGACCGAGGAGGCGAAGACCGACCACAACGGGTACTACCTGACGATGGGCTGGCGACCGACGCGGGACCTCCGCATCAGTGCGCGGCTCGACGACAGCACCTACGACCACCCGTTCACGACGGCTTCTCCAACGGATCGACTGGCCTATCGTGTCGCGGTGCGGTGGTCGACGGCAAGGGGTTTCGCCGTGAGTGGTGTCTATCGAGGCATCGAGGCAAAAAACGAACTCTCCTCGTGGGACGTCAGCTCGAGCTCCACCAACCTCCGGTTGGGATACCGCCTCCCGGGGTTGAGCCTTTCGGCGGGCTACACAATCATCAACATCGACCGCCAGATCGATCAACTGGTGACCTACGGGGGCGAAGAGACACTGCTCTTCCCCATCTCCTATCGAGCAGACTCCGACTTCATCGACGCCCGCCTGGTGTGGGCGGCCGCCACGCGGCTCAAGGTCGGCGCCGAGGCGCGATGGTACGACAATGCGGGCAGTTTTGCAGTGGAGAACCAGGACCTCCGCGCCTTCGTGGAGATCGGCTTTGGCAAGGGCTATGTGGGCCACCTCGGTTATCGCGATGTGGACCACAACGAGGTCGCGTACAGCTGGAACGACTACCGGGCGAAGATCACCGAGGTCTCGTTCGGCTACCGGTGGTAGGCGACAGGTTCAGCGGCAGATATCAGCGGCAGATGACCGCGGCAGCGGCAGCAACCAGGGGCAGTTGACAGCGGCAGCTTCAGAAGACAGGAACAGCAGCGGTGACAGTCGTCAGCGGCGGGATCCGTGAATGCCGCCACCCACCCGGTGCAGGATGCTCGATCCGCTCACCCGTCCCAGGCAAGACACCCACAGATCTCGAAGATTGACACAGATATACTCGTCCAATTTTCCTAACCCGGACTATTCACCAGCGTTCGAAGCGAAAGGTTCGAGGTGACGTGCCCAGGGTCGTTTTCGACCCGAGGGGCGCGGAGGCGTACGTGACAGTACGTCGAGCACCCCGAGGCGAGAAAACGGCGCTGGGTGCGGTGCATCGGGCCTTGCAGCCGAAGATTGGTGAATAGTCCGGGCTCAACGGGTACACCTGCCGGTCAGAGTTACGGGTTCAGCATTCGCCATGTCATTGCACGGACCTCGTCGAAGAGCTGCAAGGCGATGGTTGCCTTTCCGCGATGCACGGCACCTGAATCGCAGAGAAGCCTGAGGTGGCAGTCCACCTCCATTGCGGAGGCATAGGCAATCCGCCAGTGGTGGGCTCTGTCTCTTCCGTTTCTCCCGTGCCCCTCTACCACGTTTGCAGGAACTGAAGCCGCTGACCGGATGACCTGATCGGCAAGGCTCTTGAGCGGCGCCGGAACCCTCGCGACGAGAGCCAATGCCATGCCTGCAGCGTCCAGGGCCTTGCGGTAAGCGATAAGGTTGCTGTTGGGGAGCGAGTCGAGCATGGTCACCTCCGGGTCGTTCATGCCCTTCCCCCTGCCGGTGAGGTCGGTGGTGTCAAGGGTCGGAACGACCGGCCTCCGAGACCGGCTTGCCCTTGACACTACCGACCTCACCGGCTACCCCGTCACCCATGAACGACCCGGAGGTGACCATGTCGCGCTCGCCACGGAGTTGCTGTCGCTGATCCCTGCCCCTGCTGCTGCTGTCTGTCGCTGAGGACTGCCGCTGTCACCTGTCTCCGGAGACTGCCGCTGCATCGTTCTCGGAATTGGGAACGGGGACGGGGACGGAGAAGAGAACGGATCAAAGGTCGATATACCCCTCGTGGGTTCTGACCTTGACCCCACGGCGGTCGACCTTGACCCTGACGCGGCGCCAGCTGCCGTCGTTGCGTTGCTTTGTCGGATAGTAGCCGAGCGCGTACTGTTCGCGGAGCTCGAGCAGGATCTCGGCGAAAACTCCCTCGATTTCGTTCGGTGTCCGTGCGGGGATGATCCTCCCTCCACTCAGCTCTACCAGTTCGACCAAGGATGCCGTCTGTCGACGGTAATCGGCGGGAGTCCGCCATGCCGATGCCATGTCATGGCCGTCCACGCTATCGGCGCTCTCGTCGGCTCTGAGGAGGCGTATCCAATACACCATCGCCTGGCTTCGCCGGGCATGGTCCAGCACATCCCGTCCGTCGAGCACGCTGTGGGTATCGACGCCGTCGCTCAGAAGGACCACCAGTCGCCGGCCCTGGCGGCTCTCCAACAGCTTGAGTGCGGTGTAGAGATTGTCGTTGACGGCGGTTCCGCCCTGACCTGTCGCACCGATCAAGCCTGCGGTAAGCACCTCCCGAACGCCGGAGAACGAGGTGCCGTTCTGTATGACGACCGAGTAGACAATGACCTTGCCCCGA
>CBDTWX010000358.1:0-6168 GCA_965364305.1 uncultured Thermoanaerobaculia bacterium | reverse complement strand
GGATTTTCGGGTAGCGATGTACCGCTACCAGGATGGAGCCCTGACCCAGCAGGGGGCGACGCAAGATCTGAGATGCAACCCGCTCAACATCGCAAGCTTTCCGCCCGCCGATCGGGCAACACTGGACGCATTCAACCGGAAGGTGGCCGCTCTGGCCCGGGCCATTTCAGCCGCCGATGCCCATCGCCTTCGGCTGCAGGAGAAGGTGCCCTACCTGGAGCAGGCCGTTCTCAGCGTGCCGATTCTCGAGGCAGGATGGCTGGACGAGCTCTCCGCCATCACGACGCAGCTTCGCGAGATCAACGAGCAGCTCAACGGTGACCGGCTGCTGGTCATGGACGAGGGTCAGGCCCGCATGTCGCTCAAGGGAAGGACCGACCTGATCGTCTCGGCCCTGTGGTCGACCACCTCGGGCAGCACCGGGACCTTCGAGCGGGCCTACCAGGAGGCACACGACGGGTTCAACGAGGTCATGGCCGCTCTGCAGCAGGTCGATGCCCAGGTCAGGGTTCTCGAAGACGATCTGGAGCAGGCCGGAGCTCCCTACACCCCGGGACGAATGCCGGTCTGGGAGTAGGCAAGCGAAAGCCCGCACCCAAGCCGACCCGCCCGACTCAGGCTGACCTCGTGACACCGCCGAGAAAACCGATGGTGGATCGGTTTCTCATCCTGCTGTTGAAGAGCGAGAACGACGTATCGAGACTGCGGTTTCAATGGTCCTTGCGCGGCATCCGTTCGGCTCAGGTATGATGCAGGAAAGGAACCGGGAGTGGGCCGATTCACGAGGAACAGCAACGTAGCCTGGCGCGAGATTGGTGACGAAGTCATCGTCGTGCCCACCAGCCGACGCCGGTCCGATCTGGACAGCGTGTACGTGCTGAACGACGTCGGTGCTCGAATCTGGCAGCTGCTCGACGGGGACAGGGATTCTCACGGTATCGCAGGAGTGTTGGCCGAAGAGTACGAGGTCGAAAAAGCAGAGGCATTGGCCGATCTCGACCGGTATCTGGCAGAGCTCCGCGAGATCGGGGCTGTGATAGAGGTCGCAGGGTGAGCCGTCGTGATACCGCGACCGGGAGATACGCCGAGCTGGCCAACCGCTGGCGCAGCGAGGCGGCCGCGGGTCGCCGCCCCATCATCGGGACGGTCGAGCTCACGCCCATCTGCAACCTCAGGTGCCGCCACTGTTACGTGGCCCGTTTCCCGAAAAATTCCCCAGGTGACCAGGTACGACAGCTGGGAGTGAACGAGTGGGCCGAGCTCTTCGATCAAATGGCATCCGCGGGTTGCCTGTGGCTCGGGATCTCGGGTGGCGAGCCCCTCTGTCACCCGGAATTCCTGGAGATCTACCGTGCGGCTCGTGAGCGGGGATATCTGATCACGATCCTCACCAATGGAACGTTGATCACCGATCGGGTAGCCTCCGAGCTCGCTGACCTTCCACCGCTGGCCGTAGAGGTCTCGTTATACGGAGCGTCGCCAACGACCTATCAGCGAGTGACGGGTTCTCCCTCTGGATACGAGAACTGTCTCCAGGGAATTGATCGGCTCGTCAACAAGGGTCTCCAGGTTGTCCTCAAGTCGACATTGACTCGAGGGAACGTTGAAGATCTCCCGGAAATGCGTGCGGTGGCCGACCGATTCGGGCTGGAGTTCCGCTTCGACGGTGTGCTGAACTCCCGCCTCGACGGACGGCCTGTCGATTCGGATCTGCCGCTCGATCCTGAGGAGCTCGTTCGTCTCGAGCTCGCCACCCATGGCGTCGCCGAAGCGTGGTCTGAACGGGCTGAACACCAGCTTCAGACCGCTCCGAATCGGGCGACCTTGCTCGACTGTGGTGCTGCGAGAAACAGCTTTCATATCGACTGGTCCGGTCGCCTGATGCCGTGCGTGATGCTCCGCGAACCGGCGGTGGATCTGACCAAGAAAACCTTTGCAGAGGGATGGGAGGGGCCTCTCGCTGAGACTTCCGAGCAGCCGTGGTCCGAGCAGGCAGAGTGCCGAGGATGCTCGCTCGCGGCGTTCTGCAACACCTGCGCCGGGTTCGGGGCGTTGGATGGCGGTGATCCGGAGGCCGCCGCGGATTCCCTGTGCCGGCTGGCCGAGGTGCGTGCGGGCCATTTGAATGGGCGCTTCAAGGCATCTGGGTGTCCATCGTGACGGATCGAAAATCGGATCACGCCCAGCGCAAGAAGTATCGTCGACCGACGGTCGAAAAGGTCAAGCTGAGGCCGGAGGAGACGGTGCTCGGAGCCTGCAAGAATCCCGGTCTTGGGGGGTGTCCTCCTCCCGGTCTGCCCGGCGGGAGACTTCCCGGTTCGTGATGGATCCCCGACCATACGGGAGACCACCATGGTAGAGAGGGATCATTCGCTTGTCGTTGGAATCGGCGGGCTTCATATCGGGCTGAATGCGCAGCAACCGCTTGAAGAAATCGGGTTCTCCGATTCGCTCGAGCCGTTCGTCGAGACGGAGTCACCCGATTTGATCATCGAACTCGAATTCGGCCGATTGCCGGAGGGCGTTGCATCCGGCGCGCGCATGGTCTTTGATTCCGAGGGTCTCTGGCGGCTGTACGAAGGCGCGGATCGGCTGCTCATTCTTCTGGCGACGATGGACCAAAGTCGGTTGTACCGCGCGGGCATCTTTGATCGCCGGCTCTCTCACGGCCGCATTCTGAGTGATCCCGCTGGGCGTTCCGGTGCAGTTGATGATCTGTTGCCGGACCCATTGGAGTACCCGCTTGCAGAAGCCCTGATGATCCTCCTGCTGGCACGGCATGGCGGGCTCATGGTTCACGCCTGCGGCCTCGAACGCAACGGGCTCGGCTATTTGTTTGTCGGTCACTCGGGCGCCGGCAAGACCACGATCGCACAGCTTGCGGGTTCTCGATTTCGGGTGTTGAACGACGACCGGGTGGTGCTTCGTTCGGTGGACGGTCGGCCGTGGATGTTCGGTACCCCGTGGCACGGGGAATCGATCCGTCTGTCGCCACTCGGCGCTCCGGTGCACCGCGTGTTCTTCATCGAGCACTCCGATACGCACCGGGCATCTTCTGTGACTCCGAGCATGGCTTCGGCAGCGATCGTGAGCTGCGGCTTTCCACCGCTGTGGTCGGTGTCGTCAATGGAATCGACCCTGAGCTTCGTCGACGCCGTGGTTCGGGAGGTCCCGTGTCGACGTCTCGGTTTCGCCCCTGATTCGAGCGTTCTTGACGAGGTGACACGGTGCGGGTAATCCGTCTTCCTGCCGCCGAGATCGAGGCCGTCATCGACCAGGTGCGGAGCAACGGAGGTCGCATCGGATTCGAGGCAGACGTGTGGGGGACGAGCATGGCCCCCCACATCGGCCACGGAGATCGCATTCTGGTCGAGTCGGTAGAATTTTCGGAGATCGAGGTCGCGGATGTGATCGTCTATCGCGGAGCCCACGGTCGAAACGTCGCCCATCGCGTGGCGCGGGTGGAAGACATCGGCGACGGACCAAGGTTGATCGCCCGTTCTGATGCACCCGGCGCCAAGGACGAGCCGGTTCCTCCCGAGCGGGTGATCGGACGCGTGATCGGCGTCGACAGGGCTCGCCCGCTCGCGCGGTTCGGAGCACAGGTGCGCGCCCTGATGTCCCGCCTGGTAACGACCCGGCGATAGCACGCATTCTTCATACCTCCTTGACTGCTCGAATGGGGGCGACGAGGCTTTTCGTTCAATTCGTCTCCTTTTGCGACATCTCGAGCGATCATTCCCGTTTTGAGACGTCTCGTGCAGGGTCAGTTATTCGGAATCTCTACTGATTTTGGTATACTTTTTGCAAATGCCTCTCTGCGGAGAGGTAGCAGATCACCCTGATCTTTCCGGAAAAACGAGATTGTGAGAACGCCAAAGGGTGACGAGAGCCCCTTGGTGTTTGCCGTGCGAAGGTCGAAACGACTCGGCCGGAGCCATGGCGGCGGCCCCGTGGAGGTCAGTATGAAGAGAGCGCCGATCAGATTCGTGAAACAGCCCACAGGTACGAAGACGCGAAGGTCTTCCATCTCCGGGCTCCGGAATCACTTCCGGCCCTCGCGCGGAGGCGCCTTGCTGCTCACTGCTTTGCTCTTCGTGATGCCGTGTGGCGTGGCGTTCGCCGATCCCCCGACGGTCAACGGCCTGTTCTACGGAGACGGTGACGACACCAGGTACGTGGCGTACGCCACCTCGGTTTACGGAAGCAAGCTCTACGTCTATTTCGATGCTCCCACGGCGACCCTCTATGTTGCACTGGTGGTCGACACCGCGGTCAACGACAACGTCTTCGGCCAACCGGCCTCCCCGGACAAGGACTACATGGCGAGCGTCGGATGGGGAAACGGAAAGGGCCAGCAGCGTGGCGCCGACGAACTGATCAACTCCGAGTACGCCCAGTTCACATTCGCCTGCGCTCCGAACAGCCCCAACCAGTGGACCTGGGACCTCGGCTATGCCTGTCTCGATGGTTCAACCTGGGTGTCGAACATGTCGTGCGGCACGAGCTCCGGGGCCCCACCTACAGGTTTTGTAAGTGCAACGTCGTTCGTCTGGAACATGAACACCTACGAGGCGGCCGCGGCGGCCGGCACCAATCCGTGGAACAGAGAGGTCCAGGGCGACCTGATCGGAGACTGGGTGTCGCCGTTCGATCCCCTCCAGACCCCCACGCCCCTCGCTCTGGGCCTGGACGGCTACACGTCGCTCGATGGCGCCAAATTCAGCACCGTCTACAACTATGAATGGCGAATGGTCTACGAGTGGTCGATACCGGTGGGCGCCGGGGGCGCCGGTTGCGGCAACGAGCCCGTGTACGTCGTCACTGGGGCGTCGCACCACTCCCCGCTCAAGGAGGATTTGCTGATCGAGCTGTTCGACCCATTTCCCAACCCAATTTGCACTGATGCTGAGGACGACTGTTTCCCGGACCAAGATATCAACTCCGTCCCCCCGCTTTCCGACTTCGGCGATCTGCCGGACGGGTATGGCACGACATTGTCGGCCGGCGGGCCCTACCACAACCTCACCGCGGCCGGTCCCTACCTCGGCCAGGCAATCGTCGCCGAAACGGACGGCCTGCCGTCGATCGACGCCACCGGCGACGGCGCCGAGGAGGACGGTGTGTCGGTCATCATCGACTCCGACTGGACCGCGGGTTCGACCCAATCGATTCAAGCCGTTGTGGCGAACGCCCCGTCGGGTGCGGTGCTCGCCGGCTGGTTCGACTGGGACGGCGACACCAATATGTCGATTGATGCTGACGAGTACTTCCAGTGGAACGTGGCGGAAGGCACCAACACACTCGATCTCGTCGTGGGTTCGGAATTCGACTGGTCGAGCGACGCCCTCTTCGCTCGCTTCCGCCTTTTCTCGTCGACTGCGTCGGCGCCGGGCGGCACCCTGACTCAGGCCGACTCCGTGGGTGAGGCGATCGGCGGCGAGGTCGAGGACTACAAGTGGGATGCGGGGACCTTGCCGGTGACGCTGAACGCGTTTTCGAGCGAGGATTCGGCCGCTGGTCGGCTGACGGTCCGCTGGCAGACCGCGTCCGAGACCGACAACGTCGGCTTCGAGATCTGGGGTCTGGTCGAAGGACGTTGGTACGCCTTGAGCGACTTCGTTCAAAGCCTCGACATGAACTCCCGGCTGCCGCAGGAGTACGAGGTCGAAGTCACCGCGCCGCCCCTCCTCTCCCAGCTCCAGCTGGTCGGCTACAGGAGCCGAGGTGCAGTCGAGCGACATGGGCCGTTCAAGGTCGGTGCACGCCACGGCGAGATCCAGCCGGTGCAGAGGATCGACTGGAGTGCCCCTCGGTTGGAACATGAGGCGCGGCTTCGCGAACGCGGTTTTCAACCGATCGCCGGCGCCGAAAATGTCGTGCCTCGGGGAGAAAAGCGTTTCGCCTCGTCCGGCGTTTGGAAGAGGATGCTCGACGGTGTGGCGGAGGGTTCCGTCGAGGACCGCCGCGGCACCGAGGAGATCGTCGTTTCAGACGATGACGCGGTTCTGGAGGGTCAGAAATCGATCAGGTTGGACAAAGGTCCGATGACCCACGTTGCGGTGACCGAAGCGGGTGTTCAGCGAGTTACCTATGAGGACCTGCGGGACGGTGGCCTCGATCTCGCCGGCCACCGAAGAGGCAGTGTCGCGGTGACCTGGCGGGGCG
>CBDTWX010000357.1:0-6171 GCA_965364305.1 uncultured Thermoanaerobaculia bacterium | reverse complement strand
CTGCTCGTGCGAAAAGAGACTGGGTACGGCAACCAGGACCTCATCCGCCGTGCCTTCGATCGACGACCACACACTCTGCAGGTGAGCATGGGCAAGATCTGCTGTCCGGAGGTGATGGGGGAAGGGTCGCGCGAGAGGGGTCGTGCCGAGAGATTGCCAGAAACGGCTGTGCAGACGGCGTGGCTTGAGACGCGCGCTGTGTGCGGCGTCGTGCCCCACCTCGACCGTGTTGCCGTCGACGACCGCCAGCCCGGGGCTCGATGCGGAGACGTGTCCCCGGGGGCTCACCATGATGAGCCCGGAGTCAACCAGCTCCAGTGCGAGTCTCGCCACGACCCTCAACCGCTCCGAGGCGGCAGCTCCTGGGGTGACGATCCCGCCTGGAGGTGGCGAATCAGATGGCTGTCAACATACGTCTCGGTGTCGAGCACCAGGCGTTCCTGGCGGAGCTGGAGCTGGTGCAGAAGGAACATCAGCACGATCGAGATCAGGAGGGCGATGAAGGTCGAGTTGAAGGCGACGCCGAGATTGCGGGTGACCCCCGTGATGTCCCCCTCGATGGCCCGGTGGGCCTGGCCGAGAGCGGTGCCGATGCCGCGGACCGTGCCGATAAAACCGATCGACGGAATCGCCCAGGCGATGTAGCGAACCATCGCGAGCTCTGAATCGAGACGCTCCGACTCGGTCTCAGAGGTGCTGTGGGCGGTGTCAGAGGCGTCCTGAATGCTGCCGGTTGCGCCGAATCGGTGGAGGGCGGCGAGCAGGGCCCGAGGCAGCAGCAATCGGCGCTGGTTCTGCGGGAGTGCCTCGATCTGCCGGGCGTACTCGCGAGAGTCCTCCGGCAGAATGCGCATGCCGTCGGCGACCGGCACGAGATCCGACTGCAGGAGCTGCACCTCGCGTGCCGTGGTCAGGCCCTTCGAGGCCATGATCGCCATTGCCCACAACATGAGCACGAAACAGGCCTCCTGTTCGAAATCACGAATGATGACCCATACGGACCGTTCCTGCACATAGTCGGGGTCGGTTGCCATCAGGGCGGCTTGCTCGGCAAGGAAGAGGTCGGCCTTTGGACGGACAACGGTCACATAGACGGCATGAACGACGATCAGAGCGACCACCAGTGATGCAAGCTGAAATACGAAATCGACGGAATCGTTGCGGCGCATGTCCGCCTCAAATGTCCGTCGGGAACGCCACCGCGCTGCCCGCGGGAAGCCGTTCAGATGGGAGGAATTCGGGGAGCGGAGTCGGGGCGATCTCGGGTTCCGGTGGCGAGGTCTCTGGAACGATCGTCGGCTCGGGTTCGGGACCAGCGGCACCTGCGATCAGCCACGAAGCCGCAAACGCCAGGACGGTCGCCGCGACCGCGATTGCGGTGAATGTGCGTGCTCTACCGATCTGTTTCATGTCTTCCCTCCGAATTACTGCGCACTGCGTACGATGCGAAAGCCGACATCCGGGCGTGCCGTGTTGCCATAATCACGGTAGCTCAACCGAATTTCGGTGACCGATGTGTCCATCCAGCTCGCTCCCTTGATGACGTGGAATGGGCCGGTGGGTGGTCCGATGGGATCTCGCTGCACCGTGCCGGGCTCGGTCGGGGCAAAGGCGTAGATGTCCTGCACCCACTCCGAGACGTTTCCGCCGAGGTTGAAGATGCCGAGTGCGTTGGCCGCGAAACTGCCCACCGGTGCGGTGGCCGGAAAGCCGTCATGGTAGTCGGGGATGGAACCCCTGAGGGCGCTCTCGGCGGACCGATCACCATAGTTGCCGCCTTGGAGCGGCACCGGCAGCGAGCTGCCCCAGGCGTACTTCTGTGCCGTCGCGGTATCGGGATAGCGGGCTGCCCACACCCACTCGGCCTCGGTGGGCAGTCGGTAGCCATAGGGGAGCGGTGATCTCGGGATCAGCGTGCCCCCCCGAACGGTATACACCGGCGGTAAACCCGCCTTCTCACTGAGCCAGTTGCAGAAGCGTGCCGCGTCCTCCCAGGTGACGTTGACCACAGGGTGATGGTCGATCTCGAGGTTATAGCCGGCGAAGGCCCCTGAGAGGTGGCCGCTCGCGAACTCGCGGAACTCCCTGTTCGAGACCTCGTGCACCGCCATGTAGAAGGGCCGCGTGATCTCGACCTCGCGCAGGACCTCGTTGGCGCGACGACCCGGTTCGCGACGCGGAGCCCCCATGGTGAAGCGTCCGGGGCCGACGAGCACCAGCGCGGTGCCCTGCGGGCTGGTGATTGTCTTGGCCATTCCGGCCGGCCCCTCCATCTTGAGGTCCGCACTCACCGCCTGGGTCAGACCGGGTTCAGGAGTCAGGATGGTACGGAAAGGAATGTACCCGTGGAGCTTGATCTCGATCTGATGCGGGCGTGCCCCGAGCTGCAGGGTCTGATCGGTCGTGCCGCGCGAGATTCCGTCGATCAGCACCTCCGCTCCCGGAGGGCGTGAGGTGATGACGACCTCTCCGGTCAGCACCTCGAGGGTGGCGCGGACCTCGGTGCGTTGAGCAGATGGGACGCTGACATCGGTGGCGTATGTGGCGTGACCGGCGAGCGACACCCGCACCTCGTGCACGGTATCCGGTGCCACCGCGAGCTCGAGCGGTGTGCTTCCGCGAAACTCGGAATCGACCGTCACTGTCGCCCCGGTCGGTTGCGAAACCACGCGCAACAGACCGTCTTCGGGTTCGAGGCGGACAACTCCGAGGTCAACGGGCTCTCCGGGAACCACACGGATGCGGCGACTGAACGGTTTGTAGCCGGTGCGACGGATCTCGACGAGCCGTTCGCCCGCTTCTGCCTTGATGTTGACCGGGGTCGAACCGGATGCGACACGGTCAACCGAGAGTGTGGCTCCTGGGGGCTCGGAAGATGCTGTGACCGAAGCCCAGTTGGGCTCGAGATCGACGGCAATGTCGAATGCCGGATCGCCTGGTTCGATGCGGAAGGTCGAGGTGAAGGGCAGGTGGAGCGGGGCACGGATCTCCACGGAGTGATCACCTGCGCTCAGCTCGACGCCGGAAAGCGGTGTGACGCCGATCGGCCGCCCGTCGACAATCACCGTCGCGCCGTCGACGGGCCGGGACGAAAAACCGACAACCCCACCCATCGGTTCGAGAATGAACTCTACAGTTGCAGGGGTTGTCGAATCCACCGTGAGACTCTCGGAGAGACCGATATATCCCTCGAGATCGGCCGTCACGGTGTAGACTCCGGGCCGGAGCAGGTATCTTCCGCCAATCCTCGGCGTCAGTATTCCGCCGCTGACCTTCAGGCTGCCGGTGGCGGGCACGGTTTCGACCCGCACCGCGCGCGCGGTCAGCACGTACCAGGCACCGACGGCAAGCACGCCGAGGAATGCAATCAGCACGAACCAACGGGGTTGGATCCGTACGCCGTGCCGCTTCGGTTGGGTCTGCCATCTCGGGGTGAACTCGGTCCGGGAAATGGCGGCCAACGATCGGCGCTGGTCGGCGGTGTCGGTTGGTTGTGAGATCGCGGGCCCTCGGAGGGGCGGTTCGTCGATCTCCAGGAGCAAGGCGTCGCCGTCAGTCCGACATTTAATTCGAACCGTTCCGATGGTCAGCTCGTCGCCTCCGACGATCCAACGCGATGCGGTGAGCGGCACCCCGTTGCACGCGATGGCGACCGCGCGCTCTCCTCTCTCCGCCGGCTGGATGAAGATGTCCCCGAGGTCGTGACCGAGGTAGGCTACCGGGCCCTCCGGCCGCAGCCCGGGCACCGGCACGTGGCACGTCTCCCCACCCACGCTGAGGGGCAGCTCGTCCTCGACGAAGACACGACGATCCTGACCGCGCATCACCGAGACCCTGGTCATATGCGGTCCGTGCACCGGATGACGACCCGTTTCATCGTGGCACCTGGCTTCACAACGAAACGCACCCGGATGTCGCGAAAACCTTCGCGGCTGCCGACAGCCGTGTAGGTCCCGGGTCGCAGCTTGAGCTCGTGACGGGAGAAGACCCCGAGACGCCCCACTCTGAAGACCATGATCTCGGTAAGGTTGTCCGATTCGAGGATCACCGGGACCGGTGTGGACGCGGTCTCGATGGATTTCTCGAGGCGGCTGGCCTGATCTGCGAGACGGGGTCCGCCGGGGCTCACGCTGCGGATCTCTTCGAGGAGCGTAGAAGCCTCTTCGAGGACCACCGGTGAGGCGAGCCGACCAGGGTTCCGGAGGTGGTATTCGAGCCTTTCGTCGAGGTCAGCGCGGTAGGACGCGCGTTGGTGCCCCGCAATTGCATCCGCCGCCTCCGGGTCCCTCGTCAGCACCGCGGCGTAGGCTTCCTCAGCCTGGCGCCACGCCTCGCTCCGTTCGAGGTCCTGCGCTCGTTGGATATCTGCTGAGATCGTTTCGAGACGCTGGCCGGCGGCGACTCTCGCAAGCGCGTCTGCCACCTCGAGTGCTCCAGGATTGTACCGTGCGGCGCGCTCCAGGGCCGATCGCGCCTCTTCCCACCGTCCAGTCTCGAGCGCTTCGAGGCCCTCGGACATGGACCTGCGGTAGTCACGTAGTGCCCTCGACGGTCCCTGTGTCGGCGCTCGCGGCTGCCGCGTTCGAGTCGGTTGGATCACCGCTGTGGGTGTCGGTCGGGGCGAATCCGTCATGGTTGGCGAAGCGGCACTCGCGGCCGCCGGAGTCACCGCCGGCTGGAGGGTTTCAGCTGCGAGGTTCAGGCCGCTCGCGGTGGCACTCCGGCGGTCGCTTTGCCACCTCGGTAGGACGACAAATACGCTGACCAGACCGAGGGTGAGTGCTCCGAAGAGCGCCCACATGCCAATCCTTCTCGCGAGGCCCGATCGACCTAACGTAGCCCTCGGGCCGACGTTCTGACCGTTGGATCCGGCCGCGGTCGCCCTCGGCGGAGGCTGCAGCCTCTGGCCGGGCATGGCTCAGCGTTTTTCCTGGAGTTCCCGATTCGGGAGGGAATCCGCCTGCTCGGGACTCGAGGACACTGGCTCGTTGGGGTCGATGGGCAGACCGGTTTCGGTGATCCAGATATCTCGGAGGAGCTTGCGCCACTCCTCATACTGAGTTTCGGCGGACCCGGACAGGCGGAGCGTCTGGCCTTCGACTTGAATGACGATTGGTTCAAGCTCGGTTTCCACCGACGCCGCGAGCTCACGGATCGCCTCGGCGTGAATTTTTGCCTCCTTGGAGGTGCCGATCCCGGCGTTGATAGCCGCCATCCCTCCGATTATCGCTGCGTCGCGAACCACCGCGGCTGCAGGAGACCCGGGGTCTGCGAGGGCTGCGCCCAGAATCGCAAGTCCGCCGAGTATCTTCTGGGTGAGGGCCTTTCTTTTGAGCGCCTTGTATGCCTGCTCCTCTTCGAAAGTGTACTTTCGCCAGCTGCCGTACGGAGCATTCATCCTGTCAAAAAACGCTGCGTAATACTGATCGAGTGTGTCGATGAAGAGGTTTTCGCTGGCACGGATGCTGTCCAGCCGAGTCATCATCGGGTCGTCGCGCGCCGGCAATCGACCGGTCGTGATTCTCCCCTTCTTGTCGGTTGCTAGGTAGTCCTCAAAAGGATCCGGCGCCAACGAGGCGGCAAATCGTATCCGCGTCACCTGGCGAAGCTTCGCGAGCTGGTTGGCCTGATATTTCTGTCGCGCCTTGACGATGTCGTTGGAAATTTCGTTATACAGCGACTGGAAAGGGTCGCGGTTGTCGGTGCCGGTGCTCAGATAGATCAGCTCATCCGCTTCAGCTCGGTAGCGCTGCTCGAGCCACTCGCGACCCGTGGCATCCGCAACCCGAATGTCGAGTGCCATCTTGGACCCGGTCGAGAGGAGGATCTTGCCTGTGACCTTGATGTCCGTGATGCCGTGTTGACCCGGCAGCACCCGCACCGCGCCCCACTGGCCGGTTCCCTGCATGGTGTTTTTCAGCTGGATAGCGAGATATCGCGCTTCGGCCTCGCGCAGCTCCGGGAAAACACCCTCGGGAACCGGCTGACCTTTGGGTGGAAGACCGGTGTCGAAGACATCGATGCCAACATCGAGGAGCATTTCTTCCGGAATCTCGTCGATGGCCTGGATCACTTGCTCGTTCTTCGATTGCTGCGGCGCCTGCGTGGCGCATCCGCCGATCAAAACCAGCGCTGCCGGTACTTTGTAGGCTAGAAAATCCAGACGGCTCC
>CBDTWX010000356.1:0-6191 GCA_965364305.1 uncultured Thermoanaerobaculia bacterium | reverse complement strand
AGGTCGGCATACCCCGCAGACCGATCCGGGTGGAAACCGCGCCCTCGTGCATCGAACCACCGTCCGAAAGATCAAGGTCCTCCTCGTGGGCAGCCACAGGCAGACCGAAACTCTTGGCGTATTCGAGGGCCCGCCGAAACAGCAGAGCATTGGTCACCGGCCGAGAATTGTCCGTCACAGCCACAGCGCCGGCCGCGGCCATCTCACCGATCTCGGCCATTTCGTCGCCACGAAGGTCCTTCGAAACCGCCCCCACCGGGTAGACCCGTGCCGCGCCCGCCTTTTCTGCACGCTCACGAATGAAGGTCGTGACCGAGGGGTCATCATTGACCGGATCGGTGTCCGGCATGCAGCATACCGCCGTGAAGCCCCCGGCGACCGCCGCCCGGCATCCGCTTTCGATGGTCTCCTTGTGCTCGAAACCAGGTTCCCGCAGATGGACGTGGAGATCGATGAATCCCGGCGCGACCACCAGTCCCCCGGCATCAAGGACCCGGGAATTGGCCGGCGCCTCCAATTTTTCGCCGATCGCAGCAATATGCCCGTCCTCGACGAAGACATCCATCCCCTGGTCGAGACCCTGGGCGGGGTCGACGACCCGTCCGTTACGAATCAGAAGCCGCTTCACGAGGCCCTCCGGCGAGTAGATAAAGGATGGCCATGCGGACTGCAACGCCGTTCGTCACCTGATCGAGGATTACCGACTGCTCACCGTCCGCCACCAACGAATCGATCTCCACCCCACGGTTCATCGGTCCCGGATGCATGACCACCGCATGTTTGGCGGCCAATCGCAGTCTCTCGGGCGTGAGGGCGAAGAAATCGAAGTACTCTCTCATTGACGGGAAGTTGATCTTCTTCTGCCGTTCGAGCTGAATGCGCAACATCATCACCACATCTGCGCCCTCGAGTGCGGGTTCGAGGCGGTAAAAGCTCGACACTCCCAGCTCTTCGACGTCGAGCGGTAGCAGCGATGCCGGCGCGACAAATCGCACCTCGGCACCCATCTTCGTCAACAGAAAGGCGTTGGAACGAGCGACCCGCGAGTGCCGGATATCGCCGGCGATCACCACCTTCAGTCCCTCGAGAGACGAAAAGCGCTTGCGAATGGTGAAGGCATCGAGCAGCGCCTGAGTCGGGTGTTCGTTGATGCCATCTCCAGCATTGATGATCGACGCGGGCACAACTCCGGCCAGGCGGTGTGGTGCGCCCGAGTGGGGATGGCGGATCACGATGAAGTCCGGCGCCATCGCCATCAGGTTTCGGGCGGTATCGAAGAGAGTCTCTCCTTTGCTCACCGAGGAGCCGGAGGCAGCAAAGTTGAGGGTATCGGCCGACAGCCTCTTCTCAGCCACCTCAAAGGAGAAGCGGGTTCTGGTCGACGGCTCCATAAAGAGGTTGACCACCGTCGATCCACGCAAGGTCGGCACCTTCTTGATCGGCCGTTGAGCTACGTCGAGGAGTTCCTCGGCGGTATCGAGAATGAGCTGAATCTCTCCCGCATGAAGACCGGCGATCCCGACCACGTCCTTCCCGGACAACGCGGTCGCCTTCTCAACCGCCATTGTCCACCTCCCGGCCGATCCATACGCCGTTCTCGCCATCGACCTCCGCGAATCGAACCTGTACGTCCTCGTCGCGGGTCGTGTCGAGCACCCTACCAACGACATCCGCTGAAATCGGCAGCTCGCGATGGCCCCGATCAACCAGAACCGCCAACCTCACAGCGATCGGCCGCCCCCAGTCGAGCAGCGTGTCAAGCGCGGCGCGGGTGGTGCGACCGGTGAAGAGCACATCATCCACCAGGTAGATGATTCGATCGTCGATAGAGTCCGGCAGGACGGTCTTTTTGAGCACCGGTTGCTGATGGGCCGGGCGCCACGGCCCGACATCGTCTCGATACAGCGTGATATCGAGCCTCCCAACCGAAATCTTGGCGCCTGTCACCTCTTCGAGCGCTCGCGCCAGCCGGTCGGCAAGCGGCACCCCGCGGGTGTGGATTCCGACCAGCATCACCCCATCGCAGTCTCGCTCGAGGATTTCGGCGGCCATTCGTGAGACAGTGCGCTCCATCCCCGCCTCATCAAGCACCTGCTGCACCGCTGTGCGGCTTGGATTGTCTGCTGTCATTGCACCCCCAACCAGACAAAAAAAAGCTCCCCGATCGGGAAGCAGTTCAGCGGAGGCATGTGTCTCGAACATCCATCCGGAATGATGGTAACACATGACGCACAGGTGGCAGGGGAGCAGGAGGGAGACTTCCCACCCACCCGCATGCAGGATGCAGGGTCCACCCACCCACCCAGTGGACAGCCCCATCCTCCCGCCCAGCGGCCGGTTTCCAGTGGTGGCAAGTGGGCCGTCCCGGCCGTCAACTGATGGCGTCCCAAGGTTGCCGCAGAACCTGACACTGATCGCTGACGCTGTTGCCTGTCGCCGAGGACTGAAGCTGTCCTCTGTCGCTGGTCGCCGCAGCTGATCCTGCATCCTCATCCCGAACTCCGGAAGGTGGCCTCCCACGGGCCCCTTCTCCCTTTCTCTCTTTCTCTCCTTCTCTGTTTCTCCCTTTCCCCCTTTGGGCCTGTCGGGCACGGACGCGGACCTGGGTTTTCAGTACTCCTCATTTTTGAAAGATGTGATGGTTATGATAGCTGTCAATGTCCGATCACCCTGGACCCAGAACCGTGGACCGTCTGATGATCCTGGCGTCGGCCATGCTCTTTTCGACCGGCGGCGCAGCAGTCAAGCTGGTAGCGCTCTCCGCCTGGCAGGTAGCAAGCCTGAGATCCGGCGTCGCGGCGGCGGCCCTCCTCGTCATCCTTCCCGAGGCGCGGAGCGGCTGGAACCGAAGGACCTGGATCGTCGGGGCCGCATACGCGACGACGATGATCACCTTTGTCATAGCCAACAAGCTCACCACGGCAGCCAACGCCGTCTTCCTGCAAAGCGTCGCACCGCTCTACCTGTTGCTGCTAGGCCCGATCCTGCTTCACGAGAAGATCCGGCGCCACCAACTCTTCTTCATGGCCGCTCTCGCCGGCGGAATGACCATGATCTTCGCCGGCGCCCAGCAGATCTCAGCGACCGCACCGGACCCGCTGCGCGGCAATATCGTCGGCATCGTCACCGGCATCGCATGGGCATTTACCCTCATCGGTCTTCGTTGGCTGGGTGGCATTTCGAAGACGGGCTCCTCGGCGTCTCCAGCCGCTGCCCGCGCCGTCGTGTGCGGCAACCTGATCGCGCTTCTCGCGACTCTCCCGCTCGCCGTCCCGATGAGCGGTGCGAAGCCGATCGACTGGCTGACCATCGCCTTCCTCGGGATATTCCAGATCGCCATCGCCTACGTATTCCTGATCCGTGGAATCCGGCGTGTCGGTGCACTCGAGGCGTCGCTGCTGATCCTTCTCGAGCCCGTCATGAGCCCCCTGTGGGCGTGGATCATTCACGGAGAGCGCCCGTCGGAGCTGGCCCTTCTGGGCGGCGCGGTGATCATCGCCGCCACCGCCACCTACACCTGGTTCGACAGAAAACCGCCCCCCACCCGTGATTGAGCGGTAGATACCGCGGAAGTAACGGCAAGGCCATTTTTCTGGGTCCGCAATCAGGAGCAGCAGCAGGAGACAGCTACAGCGACCAGCGCCAGTGATCAGCGCCAGTGATCAGCAGCAGTGATCAGCAGCAGTGACCAGCGGCAGTGAGCAGCGGCAGGAAACAGGGTCGGCGGCGGCGGCGGCGGCAACAGCGTCATTGACCGGAGACAGCATACGAATCCGATGTGCACGCGAGACGCGTGCACGACAATGAACACAGGTACTGAATTCCTGCGTTTCCTCATCTCCGATTTCGGGTTTCGGATTATCGCCTGGCACAGCGACTCAAAAAGTCGTCCATGCGGATGGACGCCGACCGCTTCAAGCGAGCAAAGCAATAATCCGAAATTCGAAATCGGACGGGGTGGGCGGACAGGAATTCCTCATTCCTGCTTCCTAATTCCTCGTTCCCCATTCCTCATTTCGGCGGCTCTCCGTGCGCGACCGTGACAACCGTGTGGAGGCCGCCGCGAAGCCGGTAGTCCAGCTCGATCTCCATCCAGCGCGGCGAGCAACAGGCCACCAAATCCTCCAGTACCCGATTGGCGGCGTGTTCCTGGTAGATGCCGACGTTGCGGAAACTGGTGAGGTAGTACTTCAGCGATTTCAATTCGATGCACGCGTCCGACGGGACATAGCTGACGGTCAATGTTCCGAAATCCGGGAGGCCGGAGAACGGGCAAACGCAGCTCCACTCGTCGGAATCGATCTCCACCAACGCGTCACGCGACGGGTACTCGTAGGGAAATGTCTCGAGCACGTCCGGAGTCACAGACTCCTCACCGTCAAAGGGGAAACGACGTCCTTCTGCTTCGACCATGTGGACCTCCACGGGTATCGTAAACGATCGACTACAATTCACCGCGCGTCAGATGAAAGACGGCTCAGGAGAGGTGTCCATGCCCTACTGGAAGAAATATCGAGTCGAACCTGGAAAACCAATCGATCTTGAGAATGTCGATGCGGCTGCCAAAACCGAAAATGTCGACCGTCAGCAAGGTGAGCGGGATTTCGCCTCGCTTTCCGAAAAGCTCCGTGATCTGCAGCACCTCATGTACGCCGAGGGCAAGCACTCGCTGCTCATCGTCCTCCAAGGACGGGACGCTGCCGGCAAGGACGGTACGATCCGTCGGGTCTTCGGCCCCATGAATCCACAGGGCTGTCGTGTGACGAGCTTCAAGGTGCCCTCGAAAGAGGAATTGGCGCACGACTTCCTGTGGCGTTGCCACAAGGTCGCGCCGCGCCGCGGGCAGGTCGCCATTTTCAACCGTTCGCACTATGAGGATGTGCTGGTGGTTCGGGTCCACAATCTGGTGCCGAAGTCGGTGTGGTCGCAACGTTATGACCACATCAACGCTTTCGAACGACTGCTCGTCCACAACGACACAGTTCTCCTCAAGTTCTATTTGCACATTGATCGCGAAGAGCAACTCGAGCGATTTGGGAAACGAATTGAAAACCCGAAGAAGAACTGGAAAATCAGCGAGGCCGACTATTCGGAACGACCCCATTGGGACAGCTACACCCGGGCATTCGAGGATGCCCTGTCGAAGTGCAGCACCGTGCACGCACCGTGGTTCGTGATACCGGCCAACCGCAAGTGGTTCCGCAACCTGGTGATCGCCCACATCGTGACCGAGGTCTTGGAGGGATTGCAGATGCGCTTTCCGGAGCCGTCAGTCGACATGGCCGAGATTCGGAGGATGTACCACGCGGCGGAGGAATCCGAATAACTCTCAATTCTCACCTTTTTATTCTCAGTTCCCCCGTCCTCCCGGATTCAGGCGCCAGGATGCAGGGTACAGGGTCCGCGGCAGTGAACAGGGGGCAGCAACAGGGATCAGCTGCAGGATACAGGAGCAGCGTCAGCGTCTGATGACAGCGGCAGTAACGGCGTCAGTGATCAGAGACAGCATTCGTAACCCCTATGTGGACGCGAGACGCGTGCACCATGCGCCTTAACGCTTTGTGCTGCGCCGTTACGAATATTTCCTGAAAGCGTTTCACGGCGCAGCCAAAGGCGGATCTGGGTCGTGCAACCGTCTCGGCTGCGCAGGGAGATGGCCCATCTGCGTCGATCCGCGTGATCTGCGGTTTTCGGTGGGTGGTTGGGTGGGAAATTCGAAATCCGAAGTTCGAAATCCGAAATTTCTTCGTGGGCGGGCGGGTGGGGTGCCTCCCCTTGGCACCACGCCCTCCAGGACCCATATTGATCGTCAGAGAACACTCCACACAAAGGGGGCAACGATGAACTGGACCTACTCGTGCCCGCATTGCAAAGCGATGCTCAACCCGGATGAGACCGTGGTCCTGATCGGAGAGTGCGGCCCGCACCGGATTCTGATCGGATTTCACCCACAACCCGGCACCTATAGAGCCTATCTCCCACCAGAGTTCGAGATTCAGGAAGGCTCGATGTGGGACTTCTCGTGCCCGGTGTGCAGCCGCAGCCTGGTCACGGACGCGACGCCGGAGCTGTGCGCGCTCGATATGGCGACTCAGGGAGTCCGGCACCGCCTGTTCTTCTCCCGAATTGCCGGAGAGCACGCCACCTTCGGGATCACCGCCGAAGGCCCCGAAAGATTCGGTAGAGACCCC
>CBDTWX010000355.1:0-6221 GCA_965364305.1 uncultured Thermoanaerobaculia bacterium | reverse complement strand
AATCGATTCCAGCCGCTGGACCAGTAGCCCTGCCAGCCTTCACGCCCGATCTTGGCCAGCGCTTCGACCAGGAAGAAGACCACGCAGGTGTAGTCGATCCAGTACCAGAAACGCTCCGCCGACGGGACTTCCGCCATCTCGTGGAGCACCAGCGCGCCGGCGTTGAGGACGATGACCGCCATCACCAGGCGATCGGATACCAGCCAATCGACGAACCGCCTCATGGACTCCCTCCGTTACACCAGGTACCGCCAAACTACCATGAGCCCCAGCGATCTCGATCGCCTTCGATGGCTTCAGGACGTATTTGACCATCCCGGCCGGCGGCGCGGCTCAAGCCGCGACCCGCAATTCCCGAGCACAGCGAGGGAATTGCCTTCGTTACCGCGTATAGTACGGGTTGGCGCCGGAGGAGTGGTCGGTGTTATCGAGGACCCGCTTGATCTCGGGCACCTCCTGCAGGATGGCGCTCTCAATCCCCTCCTTGAGGGTGACCTGCGACATTCCGCAGCCCTGACAACCGCCCCCGAACTGGATGACTGCGGCGTCGCCGTCGACCTCGAGCAGCTCGACCCAGCCACCGTGGCCGGCCAGCGACGGTGCGATGCGTTCGTCGATGACCTGTTGCACCCTCTGCGCGAGGGGATCATCCCAGCTCACCTCGGCCTGCGGGTTGGTGAACATGAAGCCGGTCCCGGTCGTGTCGGAGACGAAGTCGACCGAAGCGCCCTCGAGCCATTCGGCGCTCTGCTTGTCGAGGTAAACGGTGATGACATCCTGGTCGATGACCTCGTCGCCGTCGTTTGTCTCGCCATCCATGACCAGGGCCAACTCGTAGCGGAACTGATGTCGCCCGAAGCGGTGGGCGACCACGCGCACGCCGAGGGTCGTTGTCTCGCTCATCTCCATGTACTCGCGGACCTTTTGTCTCGCGGCGTCAGTAAAAGTGATCATTCGGTTCTCCTTCTGGCGATCTCGCGCCGACACAGCCATCCTACCAAAACACTCGGCGCCCAATCTTTGAACTCTAGCGAGTTCCGAGCACCACCTTGACCGTTATGGCCTCGCCCCCACGAAGCAAAGCCACCTCGGCCGCGTCCCCGGGCGAGTAACCCTTGAGCAAGGCGGAGTATGATCGCAAATCGGTGACCTGCCTCCCGTCCAATGCGACGACAATGTCTCCGGTCTGAATACCCGCCTTCTCCGCCGCGGAATCGGGCATCACCCTCTGGATTCTCACGCCGTCCCCTTCAAAGGCAAAATCGGGCATTGTGCCGAGGCTGGCCCTTCGCTCACGCTGGTTGGAAAGGGCCGACTCGGACGCCGCCTCGGCGCTTCCCGCAATCGTCACGGTCAGCGCCTCGGTGCGCTCCGCGAGATAACCCACCGTCTCGTGGGCGGCTTCGGTTACCACCACCAGACCTTCGGCGTCGATTGTCTCCGCGGCGTCCGACGGACGGTGATAGTCCGCGGTTGGACCGGTGAACAGCTGGACCGCCGGCACCCCGCGGTCGATGCACGCCACCTGGTCAGATGCATCGAGGGATTCCGAGACAACCGCCACAGGCGCACCAGTCGTGTAGCCCACACCCATGAAGATAAAGCGCCACTCGCGGGCGGTATCGGCGTTGAGCACATAGAGTTTGCCGTCGGACAACCTGCCCACTGTGTCCAGATTGACGCACGCATACGGAAGAGAGCCCTCGGGCAGTGAGTTCAGATAGTGCCGGGAGCCGAGCAAACCGGCCTCCTCGCCGGTGACCACCGCAAAGACTACCGGCCGTGCCCGGGGCGGTTCGGCCGCCATCGTCCGCGCCAACTCGAGCAGCACAGCGACCCCGGACGCATTGTCATCCGCTCCTGGGTGGACGATGCCCTCGTTTCCGGCGCGAACGTCAGGCCAACCGCGCCCCAGGTGATCGAGGTGGGCGAGAACCAAGACCGGGTCTCGAGCCAGCTTCGGATCACTCCCGGGAATTCTTGCCACGAGGTTGACGAGCTCCATCTCGGTTGCGGGCTCTCCGCCCGTCCAGCGCCAGAGCTGCCGGAAACCCACGTCGCCGTCCGGTTCAAGGCCGCTCTCACGAAAGCGCTCCTCGACGAAGTCGGTCGCGCGGGCGAGACCCTCGGAGCCAAGGCCGCGCCCTTCGAGAGTCGAGTCGGCCAGCAGTGCGACCGTCCGAGCCAGATCGTCCGAGTCGTAGGCGGGCGGCAGCTCCGCGAGTGGAGCTCGTGCAGGAAGCTCGAGCTCCGGCATCTCGCCATCGCTCAGGTTGCGAACCATCGGCGAGTTCAGCGGGCGCCACATCCCCTTGGCGATGTTCTCCGGTTCATCCCCCCGGAAGCCGAGGTAGGAGTATCGGGTGTAGTGGGGCAGCTTACGCGCGAGGCCAGGGATAGCCGCCGTCGGCGCCGCGGCGACCCAGCCGACCGCCATCTCGGGACGACCGGCGGCGCGCGCCACCAGCACGATGGAGCTGTCGGTTCGAGACAGCGAATCGCCCGCGAGCGTCACCGTCTCGGCCTCGACAAGCACCCCTTGGTCGGACACGCGGTGTGCGATCTCGCTGGCAAATCTGTTGTCCCAACCAAGCAACCAGGTGGGTGCGTCGGGAAGGGCATCGAGATCCGAGTCGAGGGTTACGCGCGCCTCTTCGGGCTGGGCCCAATCCGTGGCCAGCTGCCGCCACATCTCGGTCTCCTCGGCGGACGCCGCAGCCGGGAGCACGAAAAGCGGATCGTCAGCGCCAAAGACCGTCGACAGCGCCGGCGGCACCTCCAGCGGGTCGAGCCGGCGCATGACATCGAATGCGGGATCCACATCGACCCGAAGCGGTCTCGCCGGACAGGGCACTTCGACTATGCAGTCGCGTCCGCACGACCCGGCCTCGGCCCACACCGGCTCCTTCTGCTCATCGATGGTGACCGCCACCGGCACCGTGACGGGGTATGGGTCGCCCTTCTGAACCTGCCTCAGATGGACCGCCACCCGCCATGGCGCTTCGCCTGGAGCGCCTTCCTCAACTCTCGCCTCACGGATTTCGATCTCTGGCGCGCCCGCCCTCGAGACCCATTCCTCGACAAACGGAATCCAGTCACCGCCCGTCGCGTCTGAGAAAGCGACTGCCAGATCGGAAAACGAGGCCCGACTGAAGCGGTGCTGGCGATCAAAGAGGGACAACGCGGCCAAGAAATCCTCGTCGCCCACCGCTCTGCGAGCCATGTGGAACAGCATCAAAGACTTGCCGTATCCGACGGCTTCAGAGGCTGCGGACTGGCGGGAGCCGAACTCGGCGAGGGGGAAGTCGTCTCCCGACGAGACCATGTCGGTGAACTTTTTGAGGGTCGCACGCCGATAGGTCACGCCCTCCCCCCGCTGTTCGGCAAAGAGGTGGTCCGCCATATATGCGGTGAGCCCTTCGCACCAGTTACCGGTTTCAAAATCTACATAGACCGAGTTGCCCCACCAGTTGTGGAGCAGCTCGTGTGGGTAGGACGAGGTGAGGATCCAGGGGAACCGGATCACCTGCGGACCGAGAAGGGTGAAACCGGGCATGCCGTACCCGGTCTCCCAAAAATTCTCGACCAACGCAAAGGATGGGTAGGGAAATGGTGTCAGCATTCCCTCGTAGAGCTCCAGATAACGCTCTGTCGCGTCGAGGTAGCGTTGGGCCAGGGCGGCATCCTCGCCGCGAAGAAAAGCAAAGATCTCCACGGCACCGGCCTTGCCGGAGTACTCGTACCACGGCCCGGCCACGAGATAAATCTCTTCGGTAGGATGTTCGAGCACCCACGTCGTTTTGCGCACACCTTCGTCAGTCTCACCGTGATGGTTCCGGCGTCCCTGCGAAACGACTTCCCAAGGCGGCGCCAGCGCATTCACCTCGAGCTCGAAGGTCATCAGCCCGTCGCCAAAGGTCGGCACCCAAAAGCTCGCACCGGCGAGGAACACGCCGCGCTCATCGATGATTCCAGGTGTCTCGGAGAAGCTTCGCTGGTACTCCTCACCCTGGGTGGCGAGCGGATGGTTGATCGGGCCGCCATAGGAGATTTCGACAGGTTGAGTGGCCCCCTCCTCTGGAATCAACACATAGGCCTCCAACGGTACCCTCTCGGCGACGGTTGCGGTGGTCGCATTGATACCGAAGAATCCAGCCTCCACCGGTCCGTCGACCGATTCCAGCCGCCATCCCTCGGTGAGCAAACTCGGTTCGAGACCACCGTGGAGTACAAAACGATAGGCGCCCGATTCGTCCGGCAATACCGCCTCGTTCAGACTCACCCGATCAACGACTTCAAGGGTGTGCTCCGCCGGCTGGATACGGACAGAAAGCCGGTGGTGCAGTGTCTGAGCCGAAACCCAGGGCACTCCGCACAACACGCCAATGACCACCAACGCAAACACCCGCTTACTCACCATGACGCCTCCGGCGGCCATTCTACCTGCACCGTGGGTTGCACCTGATCATCTGTCTTTGCGAGTCGCTTTCGTGCTCATACCAGTCCTTGCCGTTGTATTTGTGCCCGTGCTCGTGCTCGTGATCGAAATCGGCATTCACATCGACCCGTTGTGCAACCCGACCGATTTCTGTGACGAGTTCCGGGCCTCGCACACCCATCCGAACGGCAAACACGAGTCCGAGAGACCACTCTCGTGTCCGGGTAAACGCTCGGGGCCGACTCGTCGCTCGGGAATGCGCGCAGCAACGTCGCCGTTGACGGGGGTAGCCGTTCACGGCCAGGGGGTTTCATGATCACAGTCTTATCCGGCACCAACCGCCCCGGATCCAACACCCGAAAGGTCGCCGAGATCGTGCTCGACCTCCTGCGGGAGGGCGGTGAGGCAAACACGCTCATCGATCTCTCAGATCTTCCGGCCGAGCTCTTCGCCAACTCGAGCTACTCGTCCAAGCCCGGGTCCTTCACACCGTTCCAGGATGCGGTGCTCGAGTCAGATGGAATCCTGACGATCGTCCCCGAGTACAACGGGTCGTTTCCGGGCGTTCTCAAGTACTTCGTCGACATGCTCCAATTCCCGGTCAGCCTGTATGAAAAACCGGCGGCTTTTGTCGGTATCTCGGCGGGCCGGTGGGGAGCGGTGCGGGCGGTCGAGCACCTCGAGATGATCTTCCAGTACCGCCACGCACATCTGTTTGGACGTCGCTGCTTCATACCGAACATCTCCGAGGAGCTCGGCGAAGACGACAGGTTCACCCACCCCGATCTCGAGGGTCGCCTGACAAAAATGGTCACCGACTTTGCGCGGTTTTGCCACAACCTCAATCCTGGAACTCTCAGTGACGTCTGATCGCTGCGTGGACGGACAGGTTGGTTCGGGCTAGAATCGCGGGCACCCGATGGAAGACTGATTCCCACACTGGAGGCACCCATGTTTGCTCGCAGGATTCTCTTTTCTCTCCTCGCTGCCCTCTCGATTGCCGGGACTGCGGCCGCGGATCTCAAGATTGTCAAGGTGACTCACCGAGACGGCTTCACCATGATGGGCCAGAGCCAACCAGCCCAAGATGAGACGCAAACGACGTGGATCGGCGATGACCGGATGATCATGGAGCAGGGTGACAGCGCCACCATCATCCGTCTTGACACCAACAAGCTGATCGTCGTCGACCACAAGGAAAAATCATTCAGTGTCTTGGATCTACCGATCGATCTCGACTCGTTGATGCCCGCCGGCATGGCCGATCAAATCAAGGGGATGATGACCTTCGAGGTCACTGTCACACCGACCGGCGAGTCCAAGGCCATCGGTGAGTGGAGGGCGCAGCGGTATGAGATGAAGATGACCTCGAAGATGATGACGATTGAATCGATCCTGTGGGCGAGCAAGCATCCCGCCTTTGACCAGGAAGCATATTTCAAGATGGCTCAGCACATGTCGAGCCTCCAGCCCGGCATGGCAAATATCGCAAAGGAAATGCACAAGGTGGAGGGCCTCGTGGTCGAACAGGAAGGCGTGATGACGATGACCATGATGGGCGACGTCTCGGTCAAGACCTCGGAAAAGACCTCCTCGATCGAAAAGCTCGACCCACCGGCCGGCACGTATGACCCCCCGGCGGACTACGCCGAAAAAGCCTTCGACTTCATGGGCCAGATGCAGAAGTAGCGACCGCGGATATGAGAGTCCGGCAAATTCGAACCTTCAACCGGACTATTCACCAGCGTTCGAAGCGAAAGGTTCGAGGTGACGTGCCCAGGGT
>CBDTWX010000354.1:0-6224 GCA_965364305.1 uncultured Thermoanaerobaculia bacterium | reverse complement strand
GGATACTTGCGCTTCGCCGCCCTCGTCACGAAACCTGGTGAGAAGTACGGGCTAGGAGCAGCGACAGGATGCAGCGGCAGAATTCGGCGGCAGCTTTCAGAGACAGATAACAGCGCCAGACAACAGTGGCAGTGTCAGCGACGGTTGGCCGGTGGGAAGCGCGACTCGGTCCCCTCCGGGTCGTTCATCCAGCGATCCCTCCGCCATCCACCACGAGATGGGCGCCGGTGACCCAGGAGGCGAGATCGCTGACGAGGAAGAGAACGGCATTGCCGATGTCTTCGGGCGTGCCCAAGCGGGCCAGAGGCCGCTCGGCGCACCCCGCCTTGAACTTCTCGTCGTAGGTGCCGCCCAGCTGCTCACACTCGCTGCGCAGCATCGGCGTGTCCACATCGCCCGGGCAGACCACGTTGACCCGGATGTTGTGTTTCCCGTGGTCGATGCACATGGCGCGCGTGAGGTTCAACACCCCGCCCTTGGCGGCGCAGTAGGACACGGCGTCGCGCCCACCCCGCAACGACCAGCCGGACCCGGTGTTGACGATGGCGCCGCCGCCGTTCTCGATGAGATATGGAACCACGTGATGCGAGAGCATGTAGACCCCTTTGAGCGTCACATCGATGGCCAGGTCCCAGTCGGGCTCGGTCAGGTCCACCACGTTCTTTCGCCGCGCCACACCCGCGTTGTTGCAGAGGATGTCGATCTTTCCGAAGGCTTCCGCCACGCCCCGGGCGGCCGCCTCGCAATCCGCACTGCTGCGCACATCGCAGAAGAAGAAATTCGCCTTCGCACCCATGGCTTCGAGCTCCCTGACGGCCTCCGTACCGCCCTCCTCGTCGATGTCCAGCACCCCGATCGCGGCGCCGGCCTCGGCCAGCTTGCGTGCCATGCCCAGCCCGATCCCGGACGCGGAGCCCGATATCACGGCGACCTTCCCCTCCAACGAGATTGCGTTCAGAATGCTGTCACTGATCATTCTCTGCTCCTCCCACCTTGCACACGGCCTCTTCGTCGTGGCCGGTCACGACCCGGATATAGCCGCTCAGCATCGAATCCACCTCGTCATCCCCGGTATCCACCAGGAGCGGCCGCCAGCTCAGGCTGTTGAGCTTGGCGCGAGTGGCGACCACGATGATGTTCTCCCGACCCACCTGGCGGATGACTGCCGGACTGATCTGCTGGTTGCCCCTCCCGAACAGGTAGCCCTGGCCGCCGATCACCGTGACGACGATCGAGGAGTTTCGTCCCGAGACCAGGTCGAGGATCTGTTGCTCGCCGACGTCGCGGGCAACGACCGTACCGTCGCGTATGACGTCCACCCCCACCAACGTGTTCTCGAGCTTCAGTTCGGACATGACCGCCTGGGTCGTGGTGCCCGGTCCGATCACGTAGTAACGGCCCGCCTCCATCTTGTGCACCACGTCGGCGGCGGCCACGGCCGCGGCCACGGCTTCCCCCGCGTCGCTCGATGCCTTGACGCCCTGGGTGACTCGCCGCTGCCGCGGGATCCTCAAGTAGCCGTAGAGGCGAGCGGAAACCTCACCGCGCCGCAGGGCCTCCTCGTCAATATCCATCACCTCGGCGTCGTGGGTGTCCTTCGTCTTGCCGCTGAGGAAAGCCGCAGCCAGCTCTCCCGCCGCAGCCGGGCTGACCGCGTAGACTCCGGAGTAGATCTTCACGCCTGCCGGGATGCCGAGCACTGTGACACCGCCCCCCACGGCGTCGTGGATGTCTCGCGCGGTGCCGTCGCCTCCAGCGAAGAGGAGCAGGTCCACACCCCGCTGGGCCATCGCCTGCGCCGCCTGCCGCGTGTCGTCTGCGGTCGTGGCATCACTCGGCTCGCTCATCACGACGGCGGCCAGGGCTGCGGACCGGGCCGCGTCGAGACCCATCCGCCCGCTGCAGGTGAAAAGGTCGAAGGAGTCACTGATCTTGACCAGGCGCTCGAGCGCCCGGGTGGCCCGTTCCCGTGAGTGTGGGACCGCGCCCAGGGCGAGCGCCTTTTTCTGCGTCTCGGCCCCGTCGCTACCCTTCAGCCCCACGGCCCCGCCGATTCCCGCTACGGGATTGACGATGAGGCCCAATTTCGGTCGTGGTGTGGACATCGAGCTCCCACTGGGTTTTCACAGGACACCGGTTGCTCGAGCTACCCGTCCTTCTTCTTCTGGTAGGCCCTCCACGTGATGGCCCACTGATCCGGGTCGTCGAATACATCATGATCCACCTTGTGGATCGGGCAGTTGTAAGGCCCGTTCTTGACCTTGTCCGGGTTTTCGCGGGCCTCCCGGGCCACGGCCCGCAAAATCTCGACGTACTCGTCGAGCTCCGCCTTGGTGTAGGACTCGGTCGGTTCGAGCGTCATCGGCTCGGGAATCACGAACGGGTGATGGCTGGTCCAGTAGTGCACGCCGTAGTCCGCCGCCCGCACCCCGAGCTCCTCCGAATGCACCCCCGTGTCCTTGGCCAGCTCTTCCCAGCTGTAACGGACCTGCTCGATGCGGTACTTGCCGGGCGCGTAGGGCGCCGTGGCGCCCGGGATCTCGAGCACCTTCTTCAGGAAGTAGTTGTTGTTGAGCACCGCCACCTCGGCGGCGGTCTTCATGCCGTCCGCTCCCAGGCTCATGGCCCAGGCGTAGGCCTTGATGACACAGCTCGCGGACCCGTGGAACGCCCCGACCTTGCCGATGCTGTCGGGCCGATCGTAGTCGAGACGGTAGGTGCCCTTGTCACACTCCACGACGGGCGTCGGGAGGAATCGCGCGAGCTCTTCGGTCACCCCCAGCGCTCCGGCCGCGGGACCGCCGCAGCCGTGCGGCGTCGAAAAGGTCTTGTGGAGGTTGAAGTGACAGAGGTCGAACCCGGCCTCCCTCGAACGGGTGATCCCCAGGATGCCGTTGGCATTGGCCTGGTCGTAAAAGCACAGGGCTCCTTTCTCGTGCGCCAGATCCACGAAATTCTTGATGTCTGGGTTGAAGATCCCCGTGTCTTCCGGGTTGGTCATGTGGAGACCGGCCGTGCGTTCCGAGATCGCGGCCTTCAGGGCGTCGAAATCCGGGTAGCCATCCCTGTCCGGCGGCAGGGTGATGATCTTGTAACCCGCCACCTTGGCGCAGGCCGCGTCCGACGGATGCGAGAAGCTCGTTGTGATGATCTCGTCGCGCGTGTCGCCTTCACCGCGCATCTCGTGGTACTTCCGGATGATCGAGGCACTGGCGTAGATCGCCGCGGATCCCGCACCGGGCTGCATCGAAAACCGATCCATCCCCGACACCTCTTTGAGGATCTGCTCGAAACGGTACATGATCTCGAGCACACCTTGCACGGTCTCGTCCGCCTGGTACGGGTGGATGCAGGCTGCGTGCGGGCTGCGCGCCAGGTCTTCATGGACCTTGGGGCTGTACTTCATCGTGCAGGTGCCCTGCCCCACATCGATGTTGAAGTCGGCGCCCAGGGTCTCCTGCGAGAGTCGCACGAAGTGTCGCAGGACCTGCGGTTGAGAGATCTCGGGCAAAGCCGGCGGCCGTTCGCGCCGCATCCCCTCTGGAAGTTGGTTCAGCACGTCGCCAACCTCGTCCCGGATTTCCTTCTCGGCCTCGGGTACCAGGATGCCGCGTTCACCTTTGCTGCTCAGCTCGAAGATCAGGGGTTCATCCCATCGAGCCTGGTGATAGCGCCGCAGGAGAGGTTTCCCGTCGTGAACACGTTCCTTCGTGATATCTCGCATGAATCGTCTCCCCTCCACCGCTACGCGGTGACGATGTCGGTGAGCGCTTCGACCAACGCGTCGATGTCTGCCTGGGTGTGAACCTCGGTCACGCAACAGAGTGCAGCTTCGCCGAGCTCCGGATAGTCCTTCGACAGGTCGACCCCCCCGAAGATCTTCTTTTCGAGCAGTGCCTTGTTGATCTCATCGACGCTCTTGCCGGTGCCGTCGAAATTGACCACGAACTCCTTGAAGTGTATGGAAGAAAAGGCCGGAGCCGCGACCCCCGGGATCTTGGAGAGCTGCAGCGTCGCGTACCGCGAACGCTGCAGAATGCCTTCACCGATCTCCTGCATCCCCTTGGGCCCCATCAGCGCCAGGTAGACTCCCGCCGTGATGCCCCATAGGGCCGACGCCGTGCCGACGAACTCCTTGCCCTTTTCCCGGACGCCAAACGAGGTCCGGTCGTAGAGCACATCTCCGAATCCGTACTCGCCGGGCACCGAGGTCGGCGCGATGCCGAAGAGGCGAGATGGGTACTCCTGCACGTATCGCACCTCGTCCCGGCTGGCGATGAAGCCGGCCGTCCCCCCGCCGTACTGCATGTGGACGCCCAGCGCCTGGACGTCGCCGCACACGATGTCCGCACCGTAATCGGCCGGCGGAGTCAGCACCCCGAGCGAGATGGGGTCCACGCCGACAATGGTCTCGGCGCCATGGTCCCGCGCCGCCCGGGCGATCTCGGCGCCCCGTCCCTCGATCACGCCGAGAAAATTCGGATTCTCGAAGTAAACCGCGGCGACATCATCGGACAGCTCCGAACGCAGCGCATCGAGGTCGAGCTGACCGGTTTCCGGATCGTAATCCAAGACCTCGATCGTGAGCTCCGGTTTGCAGTAGTCGACGATCTTGGAGAGCCGCTCCGGGCCGCTCGAGCGAGCGACCAGGATCCGTGTGCGCCCGGTCATCCGTGCCGCCATGCGACACGCCGTGGCGGCGCCCTGGAGCCAGTCATAGCAGGGCACGTTGACCACATCCATGTTCAAGAGCTCGCCCATCAAGCTGCAGTACTCCCACAGCGTCTGGAACCGGCCGTGGTCGTCGTAGGGCTCACCCGCGTAGGCAGTCAGAAACTCGCCCCGTCGATTCACCTCGTCGCAGATCGCCGGCACGTGGTGGTGGTAACAGCCGGCGCCCAGAAAATTGATGAACTCCTGGCAGGTGGCGTTCTTCTGAAGCAGGCCGTTGACGTGGCGCTTCAGGGAGTACTCGCTCAGACAGGGCTCGGGCAGATCCATCCGCCGCCCCAGCCTCAGGTCCTCGGGAACGTCCTCGTAGAAGTCCTCGACGCTGGTCGCGCCGATCTCCTTCAACATCGCCGCCTTCACCTCCGGCGCCGAGTTCGGCACATAGGGATAGACTTTTTCGTTGCTCACGAGATTCCCTCCCTTCTTCTTGACAGCGTCATCGGCTGGGCATTGCCAGAAGCAGGATACAGGCGATGGTCGCAACGACACCAATCGCCAGTGGAACCAGATGGGTCCCGTCCTTCAGGAAGCCCACCAGACCGTACAGAGCCAGCGCGTTGGCCAGGAGATTCACGATCAGGCCCCACACCCGCCCGCTCCAGAGTCCGTAGCGACGGTCCAGATCGATCATCTGATCCACCATCCGATCCGATTCAGCACGTAGATGATGGCGACGCAGTTGAGGAGGGTGAGCTGGAGCATGATCCCCAGGTTCCACGGGTAGGACTTACACCGATCTTCACCGAGAAGACGACGGTCGTTCAGCAACAGGTAGAACGACCAACCGACGATATTCGTGGCCAGCGAGAGAAACGCGGAAATGGCGATCACCAACCACACCGGTCGCGAGTACCACACGGCGAGGAAACCGATCTGGGGGAGGAGGGCGCAGATCTTCCAACGCCACGATCGCGTGTCCGGGGTCCAGCCCAGGGCCTCGTGGATGGCGATGGCGCCCGCGATGCCGAGACCCACCGTGGTGGATATCGGCACGGCCAGGAATGCGATGTAGAAGAGGACGGCCGACCAGGTGGGTCCAAGGAGCGGCGCCAGAGACGCGGCCAGCTCGGGCGCGGTTTCCGGTCTGATCCCGACCTTGTGAAGGGTGCCGGCGAAGACCGCCATGACGATGAAGTTGACCAGCACGAACGGGAGGAAGAGCCCGAAGACGATGTCGACCCTGGCCAGCGTCTCGTGTTTCCGCCCCCAGCCCCGGGCCAGGCCGGCGTACTGGAACAGCACCCAATCCATGACGCCGATGGCTGCCGCGGAGGACGCGACAAAGAGATCGACTCCTTCGACACCGGAAGGGAGCCAGGGCACCAAAGCTCCGTGAACCAGGGCTCTCCAATCCACACCCACCAGCGCCAGACAGATCCCGAAACACACCAACATCAGGCCAATGGCGCATTTCATGAAGCTCTCGACGATCGCGATGCCCCTCTTGCCACGGCCGTAGCTCAGGGTCAGGACCTGGTCGAGAGCCCCCCCCA
>CBDTWX010000353.1:0-6250 GCA_965364305.1 uncultured Thermoanaerobaculia bacterium | reverse complement strand
GACAGAACCCGAGGCGACAATCGTCTCGCGGGACAGAAGGGTCACGGTGCGGCCGGCCGCGCCATAGGCCTGGTTGATCGTTTCCTCGATGTGCTTCGGATAGTGGGCCATTCCGCAGAGGTAGACGCCGTCCGCGCGCCGGTGACGACCGCCAACTTCCTCCGCTATGTCCTCGAGGGCTTCTATTCTGACGGCGAGTTCTTCCGCACGGTGACGGAGGCCAATCAACCCGACGACCCAGTCAAGATCGCCGTGATCCAGGCAGGGGCGAATCCCGCGATGGAGGACGAAGCTTTCGAGCCGATCCCCCTCGAGAGGACCCGCGACACGGGTATTCGGCACGTCGACGGCGCCATCTCGATGGCTCGCTCGGCCCCCGACTCCGCCACCCATTCGTTCTTCATCTGTGTCGGTGATCAGCCCGAGCTCGACTTTGGCGGCAGACGCAACCCTGACGGCCAGGGCTTCGGCGCCTTCGGCCGGGTGGTGGAAGGCATGGACCTGGTGCGTGAGATCCACGCGATGCCGGCGGACGGCCAACGCCTGGACCCGCCCTTTCGCATCCAGCGCGCGATTCGAGTCCACTAATCGAGGAACTCAAGGATCTCCCGGTTGACCTGCTCGGGCTGCACCAACGTCAGATCGTGACCGCAGTCGGGGACCAGCACAGTCTTGATCGCCGGCGCCGCCTGGTTGAGGCGCCGCACGGCGTCGGCCCCCGTACCCGAGTAGATCACCTCGTTTTCGCCGACCAAAAAGAGGGTTTTTGGCCCGAGGCTGCGCAGCTGGTCGTCGCTGAGAATGGTCGGGTTGACCATCTGTTTGGGTTTGAAGCACCGTAGGCCGAGCCACGCGTTGTCCACCGCCGCCTCGTCGCCCATACGGCGTTGCTCGGCGGTTCCGGCCGCCGCGTCCGCGAGCGCCCATTCGACCATGCCCCGAACAAAGTACTTGTGGGGTATCAGACAAAGGACTCCGCGCTTGATGAAGTCGGTACTGAGCTCAAGCACGGTCACGGCCGGCGCGATGAGGACCAGCTTTTCCAACCTATCGGGGTGCTCGATCGCGTACTGGCTCGCGATCAAGCCGCCGTAGGAGAGACCTACCAACCGGACGTCGTTGGCGAGCCCCAGCCCGTCGAAGAGCTCGTCGAGCCAGGCGACGAAGTCGCCCGGGGTTGTGAGGTTTCGGGTATGGATGCTGCGCCCGAAGTCGAAGACGTTGTCGACCGCATACACGCGGTGTTGCTCCGAAAAGGACGCGATATTGGGCTCCCACATCAAAGAGGTCGCGTTGGCGCCGGGCAACAGGACGAGCGGCGGACCCTCGTCGGGGCCGCTGATCCGAACAAAGGTCGGCCCGTATGAGGTCGTGACGTTCTTGGTCTCGGATCGAACCGGCCACCGTTCGGCCCGCGCATCATAATGAGCGAGGTATCTGTCCTTCTTCGCCGCAGAGCGGAAGGGGTGGTGCTCAGACAGCTCAAGAGGTTGCACGGCCTGATAGATCTCCATGCCGATCCAGAACACCACCGCGAAAAACACGACGATGATGGTCCCGCATCCGAGAGCAACGGCTTTGAGAATCTTTCGTCGGCGACTGCCATTCATTGCGGTCTTCCTCTTCAAACAGAATATCGGGATGATTGTACCGACCCGTTCTGATGCTAACGTTCACCGGGCTGCCGCCGCCCGGTCGGGTGTCGCGGTTGCCGGCCTTTGATCCACTCGATCGCAGCCTCGACGACCGTGTCGCGGCCCTGGGCCACGTCGTCTCGGGTGAGCCACACCTCGACGTCGGGTTGGACGCCGGTGTGGGCGAGGTAGTGATGGCCGTCGACCAGGTAGCCGCTGCCGGTGGCCTTTGTGAACCACCAATCCTGACCGAGGTTGGGTTCGTCCGACGATGTGAACGCGCCGTTCGACGGTTTGCCGAAGGTCCGCACCATGGGGTGGAAACCCATCCTCAGCGACTCCCAGTCGCCGTTGCTGACCGCGCCCGGTCCGGTCAGAACCGCGATCGGTTTGTCGTAATAGGTGTTCGAACTGCCCCGGATCCTGAAATGCTCAGCGGTGAACGTGGGGTGGGGCACCATGTCGAGGTGGTCGTCGGAGCTTCCGCGAACGTCGAATGCCACAGCGGCGATGTGTTCGTTGAACAGCAACGAGTAGCCGTCATGGGCCTCGAGCATGTATCCGCCGTAGTTGAGCCGAAAATCGACGATCAGACCGATTGTCTCGTGGTGGTGCATCAGCTGATCGATGGCCTCGTACCACTGCTCGCTGATCTCGTACTGGTCCTCCCAGTGCCAGGAGGCAACGTAGATGTAGCCGATCCGGGTGCCGTCGATCACACCCCAGGTGATGTAGTCCTGGTTGACGAAGTCGGGCATCTCGACGCCGGGGACCGGCAGCTGCTCGTTACCCCAGATCGTCCCCGACTGGTTCTCGAGCAGATTCGTCGGCAGGCTGATCGTGTGCACACTGCCGTACTTCTGGATGTCGATGGTGTCGAAGAGGTGCCAGTTCATGGTGGCGCTGATGAGCATCACGTGCTCCATCGACGCATCGGTGCTGCCCCACACCCATTGCAGCCGAATCGGAAGCTCGGCCGCGAGCAGCTGCTTGTAGAGATCCTTCCACGGCACACCGTCGTAGCCGAGGACGAGATCGCCGGGCTCGAGCCCAAGCACGTGGTTGGGCCTCGCTCTGTAGACCAGCAGGGATCCGTCGGGCATCGGAGTGAGAGCCGCGCCAAAGGGCCAATTGTCGGTCCACGCTCCGACGACGAAGAGAGGCGTTCCGTTCTGGATCCTGGTCTCCCAGTTGACCGAACGTTGCATGATTGCCGTGTGGGCGTCCTTCATGGCCAGCGAAAGGTGGTTCATGATGGCCGCGAAGCGCCCTTTGCTGACCCCGTTCCTGACCTCCTGCCGGTATTCCCTTCGCAACGCGCGCATGTTGATATCGAGGTTCATGTAGGCGCCGTATTCCTGGTCGAGGTTGTCCCAGGCGGTGTCGAAGATCCTGACCTTTTCGGCGGTCTCCGCGCCGGTGCCCCAGTAGTCGTCGATGATCTCCCGCCACTCCTCGACGGTGTGCTTGCCGATCTTCGTGTGAGGTGAAACCGGCGATTCGACAACGATCGTGTTGGTCTCTGATGCGTTTTTCTCATGAGGTTGCGGCGATTCCGAACCCGACCAACCGGCGACGAGGACCGACACCGCTAGCGCGATTCCGACCACCCCTGGTCGCATGGTCGCAGTCCGTTGGTGCGGTCTGGTTCGAAAAGAAAGGGAAGCCATGAGTGAGTATACGTGCGAGAGGCGGTCAAGGGTTCGGTCGTTTTCCGCTAGTGGAGAAAGGTTAGAATGTCCTCACGTGAAAAGGGGGCTTTTTATGTACGAAAAGAGCGTCGAACTTCTCAACACGGCGATCGCGGACGAGCTCGCGGCGATTCACCAATACATGTACTTCCACTTTCGATTGGACGATCTCGGATATGCGCCGCTCGCCAACTTGCTCAAGATGACTGCCATCGAGGAGATGCAGCACGCCGAGATGATCGCCGAACGTATCCTCTTTCTCGGTGGCGAGGTGGAGATGCGGGTCGGCGCCGAGGTGGAAAAGATCCACGACGCCCAGTCCATGCTCACCAAGGCTGACAGTCTCGAGCAACAATCGATCAAGATGTACAACACGTTCGCGCTGGAGTGCGCACAGAACGCGGACTCGGGCACCAAGCAGCTGTTCGAAGAACTGGTTGCCGCCGAGGAGGGTCACTGGGACGAGTTCGATCGTCAGTCCGAGCATGTGCAGCGTTTCGGCGAACGCTACCTGGCCCTGCAGTCTTTCCAGGGCGAACCGGACGGGGGCGCCGAGGCCTGAGCCCAGCGGCCCCTGATCCCTGCCGCCGCAATGGCATGCTCTGCCGCAGGAGGGATTCGTGAACAAATTGTCGATTCGTTTCGGGTTGCGCAGGCCCGTTCTCTGGCTCCTCGTCCTTCTGACGCTGGTACCTCAGACGGCGGGTACGAGGGAGTTCAAGCCGAGCCGTTACATCGAGCCGAATCAGATGTCGACTCTCTTCACCCGGCACGTGCGCAAAGGGATCATCAAGCGAATCGGTCTCACCGACGCGCAGCTCCACCAGATCAGGGATGCCGTGGATCCGTATCGTGACAAGCTCCTTGCCCAGCTGACCGAGTTCAAGGATTCGCGCGTCGATCTCGTGTACGCGATCTCTGAGGAGACCTTCGACTCCGAAACCCAGGAGTTCTACGGCGGGGCCCGTCTGACCGGGTCACAACGGCGCACGCGTCTGCCGCATCCGCCGAGCTCGAGCTGACGCTGACTGCCGGTGCCATCGTGAACGAGCTCCGGCCGATTCTCACCAAGGACCAGCTGCTCGAGGTCGGTGAGATGACGGAGGAGATACTGCAGGCCAGCGAACTCCGTTTTGGCGATTTCTCGGAGAAGTTGGCGGCGGGGGGAACTTTTGGGCCTCAAGGAGAAATCCAAACCCGCCCCGGGCAAGAAGTGATCATGATCGGGCGCAACTGGAGAACGGATGGCAGATGACGAGATGATCACCTCCGCGGTTCGGCGGTTCGTCAAGCTTGGCGGGTTGGCGGGTCGAGTCGGTGTGTCGGTCGTCGGCAACCAGGTCCTCGACGTTGCGCGTTCGGGTCCGGGAAAGCAGGTCAAGAAGACCGAAAACCTGGTCCGCAACGCCATGCGAATCGTCGAGACCCTTGGCGAGATGAAGGGTGCGGCGATGAAGGTGGGTCAGATGCTGAGCCTCCACGACGGCATGCTCCCACCCGAGGTGGCCGAGGTGCTGCGAGGTCTCCAAAAGGAGGCCCCGCGAGTGCCCGCCGAGGTGATGGAGTACGAGATTCGTGGCGCACTGGAGAACTATGATGATCTCTTCGAGTCGCTCGACCTCGAGGCCTTTGCAGCAGCATCGATCGGTCAGGTGCACCGGGGCAGGCTCGGTGACGGGCGGGATGTGGCCGTCAAAATTCAGTACCCGTTGATCGACCACATCGTCACGGCCGATCTCAAGAACCTCAAGACGCTGCTCCGGGCACTGCTCGCCTTGGTCGCCGATTTGGAGTTCGAACCCATCTGGTCCGAGCTACGCGACCGCCTCCTCGAGGAGCTCGACTACACCCACGAGGCCGAGAACATCCACCGGATGACCGAGCTTCACGCGGGCGTTCCGGAAATCGTCATCCCACGTGTGGTCGAGGAGGCCACGACCCGCAACGTGTTGACGATGGAATACGTTGGCGGTATCCCGCCGACCGAAGCGTGTTCGAGCCGCTATGACCAGGACCTCAAGGACCGGTGGGGGATTGTCCTGGTCGAGTTCGTACTTCGCGGCCTGCTAGAACACCGTTTTCTCCACGCCGATCCCAACCTCGCCAACTTCGCCTTTCTGGACGACGGGAGGGTGGTCGTCTACGACTTCGGGTGCGTGAAAAAGGTGCCGGAAAACCTGGCCACGAGTTACGGTGAGCTTCTGGTGGCGGCGGCCGAGGGTCGCGGTCCAGAGATCCCGGACATCTTGTTGCGCATGGGTTTTTCGATGAATGACGGCAGCGCCTTTCCATCGGATGTGATCGACCCGTATATCGAAATGTTCGGAGAGGTCCTCAGAGAGAGCCCGCCGTACACGTTTGGCGAAGACGAGGACCTCTATCGCCGGATCTTCGATCTCGGGAGGAGAAACTGGCAGCACTCCACCGACATGCGGTTCCCGGAGGATGCGATCTTTGTCGATCGCGCCCTTGGAGGCCACTTCGGCAATCTGTCACGGTTGCGCGCGACCGGACCGTGGCGGGATCTGGTACTGCAGTATGCATCGGTTCACCCCGAAACGTAAGTCCTGCCCACAACGGGAGTGAGGAGGTGAGGGGTGAGGAAGTGAGGCCATTCCACCCACCTGCCCGTGCAACCGAGACTGCCCACAAACCACACAGATAGAAACAGATGGAACTCTGCCATGCCCATGGCGCCGAGAGACGGGTAGGCGGGTCCTTGAGGGCCCGCGGGAGGGTGGGCGGAACGTTCAAACGTTCGGCTCATCCGGGAAAACGTGAGGTCGAGAGAGGCGGAGAGCCAGCGATCAGGTTCAGGGGCAGGAATCAGCAACAGCGACAGATGGCAGGGGCAGTGGGCAGTCGTCAGCGGCAGCGGTCAGAAGCAGGAATCAGCATCAGTGACGGTGTCGGCGTCAACGAGAG
>CBDTWX010000352.1:0-6251 GCA_965364305.1 uncultured Thermoanaerobaculia bacterium | reverse complement strand
ATAGAGGATCACGCCGAGGATCACGCCGATGAACGCAAAAGGTATGGCGCCCATCACGATCAGTGGCTCGACGTACGAGCGGAACTGGAAGCTCAACGTGATGAACACGCCGAATGCTGCCGACGGCGCAGTCGTACGTTTGGACGAGAACGAAGCTCGGGGAAGACACTGTGTCTGGAGCGCCGTGGAGTCCACGAAGCAGCCCGCGCACGAACGTCGTCTTTCCGGCAGCGAGGTCACCTTCGAGGAGGACCACGTCGCCGGGGTGGAGACTCTTGGCGAGCTGGCCGGCCGCAGCCTCCGTGGCCTCGGCGGATGTGCTGGAGGTGTGTTCGGCGTGGGTCACCGCGGTACGAGCTCGCGCCAGGCCTGGGCGAGATAAGTCGGCAGCTCCCCTGCTGGAACCGCGGCGGGGTAGACGTCGTCGCCCAGCTCACCAGCCCTGCCGTGCAGCCAGCAACCGGCGAGAGCCGCCCGCAGCGGCTCAAGACCCTGGGCGAGGAATGCGGAGATGGTGCCGGTGAGAACGTCGCCGGAGCCCCCCGTAGCGAGGTGTTCGTCGCCGGTAGGGTTGATCCACGCGCCACCGTCTGGGTCGGCGATGATCGTTCGATGACCTTTGGCGACCACAACCGCTCCCGCTCGTGATGCCGCGTCGCGGGCCGCTGTCAGTCGGTCGGCCACGACTTCGTCGACGGATCGATCGAGGAGACGAGCGAGTTCACCGGCATGAGGGGTCAACACGGGCGGCTGCGCCCGTCCAGCCAGGCGCTCGGGTTGCCCCGCGAGGATGTTGATCGCGTCAGCGTCCAATAAGAGCGCTCCCACCCAGTTGTCGAGGATCCACTCGAGCGTCGTGACCGGGCCCTCGCCGGTTCCCATCCCAGGTCCGGCTGAGACGGCGGTGATGCGCCCCAAAAGATCCTCGAGCCCCTCCGGTCCGGCGACCGAACCGTCGCTGGTCGAGGCCAGCGGGTGGGTCATGGCCTCGAGACAGGCACCGTCGACCACCGACACGGCCGGTTGAGGTACCGCCATCGTGACAAGCCCGGATCCTGACACCACGGCCGCCCGACCTGCCATCGCCACCGCGCCGCCCTTCCCTTCGGCACCGGCCACCAGGAGGAGGTGACCAAAACGACCCTTGTGGGAATCCGAGCCACGATTCGGGAGGAGGAGTGCCGCGTCCTCGCGCTCCAACAGGCGCACTTCGCAATGGACTTCGAGAGCGGCCGGGGGGATGCCGATGTCGACCACGGCGACCTCGCCGCATCTGAAAGAGGCCGGCGGCAAAACATGACAGAGCTTGAGGGCGGCGAAGGTCACGGTGAGGTCAGCCCACAACGTTGTACCTGGGATGGTTGACGACGATCCGCTGAGACCGGTCGGCACGTCAACCGCAACCAAGGGCAGCCCGGACCCGTTGATTTTTTCCACGACCTCGGCCAGGCGTCGACCAAGCGGCCGGTCGATTCCTGTCCCAAGGAGGGCGTCCATCACGACATCGGGAGGGGTCTGCTGAAGCGTTTCATCGAGGCGCGAGATACGGTCCCCGTCGATAACTTCTACCGGCACGCCGAAAGCGAGTGCCAGTCGGTAATTGACAGCGGCGTCGGTGCTCAGTTTCTCGGGATCGGAGAAGAGCAGTACCTCGACCTGGTGTCCGCCGTTGGCGAGGTGACGGGCCGCGGCAAGCCCGTCGCCGCCGTTGTTGCCGGAGCCGCAGAGGACCAGAACTCGCTCCGCCTCCGGGAATCCCTTGCGAAGTGCTTCGACCACACCGGTAGCCGCGTTTTCCATCAGCACCAGGCTCGGGAGCCCGAGATCGTCGATGGTGTATCGGTCGGCTTCGCGCATCGCTTCGTTGTCGAGTACAGGGATCATCCTGGCCTCCTCAGCCAATTGTACTGCGCGACTCAATCCACCCAGTGCAACACGTCTTTTACCACGGACCATCGCTGAGTCGACGGCACCGCCGTCCGGCCGAGAATCCAGTGATCGTGGAGGCTGGCGATCACGCCTTCGGATCGCATGAGATCGACCCAGAGGTCGAGGAATCGGAGGAATTCGGGATCTCCAGGCGCCACCGGGTAGCCGAGCGCCCAACGCACCCGGCTGTCAAACGGCACGACAACCTGGTACTCGGGGTGGCGCAGGGTCCATGCCGACCCGGCCTCGGCGCTGATCACAAGAATGTCGGCGATCGGCGTCGCCGTCTCGAAAAAGTCGGCAAATCGGCTGATCTCGACGACTTCCGCGGAGGGCAGTTTGGAGTTGACGATTCGTTTGATATCGGGGTCGTTGACGACTCCGAATCGGATGCCTTCGGCGGCCAACACCTCTTCCAACGTGTCGAACTTGCGCTGCAGGTGATCGAGCACTACCAGCGCCGGAGTCAGCTCGAGATAGTTGTGGGTGAACGGGATTTCGAGATAGTGTGAGGCCCCTGCGCCGAACCCGGACATGATCAAATCACAGTGGTCTTCCTCGAGGTGCCGGCCCAGATTCTCGGGGCGTTGAATGGGTACCAGCTCCAGAGCCGCGCCGAGGTCGAGGGCCAGTCGGTGAGCCATTTCCACGTCGAGGCCGACGACAGTTCCCTGTGCATTGACATACGAAAAGGGGAGGTTCTCGGTGAAATACCCAACCCGGATGACTCCGGTTTCGCGGATGCGGTCGAGGCGAGACTGCCCCTCGAGGAGGGGACGGGGGTTCGGCTCCGCTTTTTCGAGGACAGTAACGGGAGCGGGTTCGGTGATCATCTGCATACTGTCGATCACCCGACCCCGTTCCTCGTTCTGACTGAGTATCCACCCGAGGTAGCTACGGGTGGTCACGATACAGGCGGCGATCAGCAGACTGGTGACGGCTACGGCCGCGCCGGCGCGACCCCGGTTGAAACGCGCTGTTTTAGTGACCATAGCGGCGGCGATGGCGGTGAACGCAAACAGGTGCATGGCGCCGGTGAGTGATGACACGTGGCCGTTGACGATCCCGGTCAGCAAAAAAAGATGGAAGAGATCGGCTGGCAGATGGAACTGGTTCAAGAGAAACGGTATCGCGATTGTGACCTTGGTAAAAAAGCTCGGCAGTCCGGCGAACACCAGCATCGGGTACTCGGTGAATGATAACGGTCGACCGACAAACCAGGCGCCGAAGGGTATGAAGATCATCGCCAGCAGCCGACCGATATTGGGAAACGGAAAACCGAGAGGCAGGGTGATGTCGATGGCTCGATCGGCCTCATCGCCGCCGATGCCATGTGCCCGGTAGAGATCCTTGAGAGCCTCGATCAGCATCGGGAGCACGATGAAGTAGTTGTTGGCTGCGAACGCAGTCAAGAGGGCCGAACGAGATGTGCTGACGATCTCTCGATAGCTGAAAGGCGTGACCGAGGCGACCGCCAGCGGAAGGGCGACAAAGGTGATCAGGATCGCTGCCGCGATGTAAATGAACATGTAGCCATGAAGACGCTCGATCTGACCGAGGGTGATGGTGCCGGCCGCATTCGCCGCGATGGCGAATATGCCGAGCGGCGTCAGCTTGGCGACGAATATCGTGACCCTCGACATCGCGTCGAGCATGATGCGCATCGGATCGATCAGGCGTTCTTTTTGGGTGATACCGATCAGAGCGATGCCGAGACTGATACAAAAGAGAACCACCGCTGGCACCAGGTTTTCCGCGAGCGATTTGAATGGATTCGCCGGGATGTAGATCGAAACCAGGTTGACACTCTCCGGTGGTTGCAGCAGCGAGGTGGAGAAGAACCCGCCCGTTGGCCAGACTGGGAGTGCCAACGGCAACACGAGGATCACCGCAATGGCGATGCCCCACAGTGCGAGTAACACGATCGCGGCGCGGACAGCCAGGTGGCGCGCGGTGTCGAGGGTCAGGCTACCGATGTTGACGATCAGGGCGAGGACAATATAGGGGAGGACCGTCATCTGCATGAGTGCGACAAAGGCCTCGCCCGCACCCTGGAAGATGCTGCAGATCTCGCCGAAGAAGAGACCGCAGAGGAGTCCGGCCGCCAACCCGATGACGATTTGTCGTGACAGCGTCATCCAACGAGCTGGTGGGGTTCCGTTGTCCTGAGCCACGGCTGCACCTCAAACCGATCGGATCTCGGAACAGTGTGCCATCTCCGCCGTTTCCGGGAAAGGCCGCCTCGTCCCTTGCCCACGCCCGAGCCCGTTGCCCGAACCGTTCCCCGGGGTTCACGGGTTGTCGCTGGGATCGATCCGGTTCTCGAAGATTTCGACGCGACAGTACAATGATCCCTTGGTTAGCGGCAACGGTAACGGGCTCGGGCTCGAAGGGCCGCGCCGGGTGTCGACGTGTAGGGAAAATCTCCTCGCCAGGGTGTGGTTCATTGAGGTCCGCGCGCTCGTGGTCGATCCCCGTCCGATCTCTCGGTGTTTGACCGGAGGCCGGGTTTTTGCTTCACCCGGCGGGATCTACCTCGCGGAACACCGGTCGCCAGCCGTTGCCACTGTCCCGATAGCCGATCGAGTACGCATGCCCCGGGCGGACATGGATCTCCAGATCAACCGGATCGGATTCGGTGGTCGTGAACTCGTAGGTGATTTTTTGGTGCGTCGCCCCGTCACTCCTGAAATGCAGCGTCACGGTGTGGGTTCCTGACGGTAGGTGAATGGTCAGCGGGCGGTCGACGGTCGATCTACCGCTCCACTCGGGATTCCCGTCTACCGCGTCAACGAACAGATGAGGTGAGATCTGAACAGCGGCAGTCATACCAGGGCCGACGACGGATTCGTCGAAGGCGTTGATGTCGATCGAACCGCAACCGAGAGCGAGCACGGCGAGACACAGAGTCGCTCTTCGCATCAAGAACATGTCGTGTCCTACGAGGTAGCTGGCTTCGAGTTGCAGTATTGCGGCGAGCGGTGGGTCACTCTCTCACCAGGGCGCAGTCTCTGAAGCTGGCCGGTCGTCAAAGATGATCATCTCTTCGCCCCACTCGTCGATCAGCCCCTGGATGCGCACCACAAGCGCGTCACGACGCGCCAACAGGGCGTCGATTTCCGCCTTGCTCAGATACGGCGACAGGCTGGTGTGCGTTTTCTCGGGGTCCATCTCCCGCAAAGCCCTCCAGAGCCCCCGCTCGCAGTGGGAGATCGACTGTGGGTAGAGGAGATCCTCGGAGTTCCCGAAGCACCGGGAGCAGTCGATGAGCCATATCCTCCAGTTGCGATCGATGAGGGAGTTGCCGAGATTGGCGTCGCGATTGGCCACTAGGTTGTTGAAGATGTGCATCACCTCTTTTTGCTGATTGAAACGGGCGACATCCGGCGGATTCAGATCCTTTTCTCTTCTCTCGTGCTCGGTGATGGTCCCCTCGATCCAGATCTGAAGGGAGCCTTTCCCGCGTTTGATCGTGCGCTCCACGATCGGTGCCACCCGATCGAGAGCCAACAACCGATCGACCCGATAGGCGGCGATGTCGTAGCCGAACCAGTCGCGCCACACGAGGTAGAACCTGCGCTTGCCGGCCGTCTTGTCGCGTACGTTCTTCTCCTCGCGGTCGATGTCTTTGAACACGGCGTTGACGCGGACTCCCTGGCTGGTGAGGAGCACCTTTCTGGGACTCGTTACACCGACCGGAATTTTCTTCATCGTTTCCACATCAGCGGTCTTCAAGAACTCCTCGATCTCGGCATCTGACTGAAATGGCAGCGGTTCGCCGTCAGCGTCGAGGAACAGGTAGCCATCAAATCTCGGTTTTTCGATTGTCTCCTGCGGCGCTGAGGCCCGCGTCCTTCCCTCGGCTGCGGGCTCACCACTCGAGGTCGCCCCTGTCTGGGCGATGAGCACCACAATGACTGCGAGCGTCAACATTTTGCGGGTGTCCATTTCAATCAGGCTAGTGACCACCACGCCGAGATGTCAAGGAGTTTTGGTCTTCGATAAAAGACGATCGACGGTCAGGCATGATGCCGCCGCAAGCAGCGCCGGAAAAAGGGGCTCCACCCCCAACGGATATCGACCCTGGCTGGAGGCGAGGATCCAGCCAGTTGACGTGGCCGCGGCGAGCGCCATGGCAACCACGGCTCCAAATTCGGACGGCCGCCATCGCCGCGACAGGTTGACCGCGAGCACCGGGAGAAGGAGGGTGGCGGTTACCACCGAGCCCACGTGATGCCAGACCTGAATGGCCGAGTCGAAGACGAGCGCGCCGATTGCCGCGAGAATGGCGGAGACCAGGAGACCGAGGCGGGTTCGCCGCC
>CBDTWX010000351.1:0-6266 GCA_965364305.1 uncultured Thermoanaerobaculia bacterium | reverse complement strand
CGATCGACTCTGTGATGGGCTGGCCCTGGTCGTCGGCGACGGAGAATGGGGGGCTGTCGAGGGTCACGGATGCACCACGGGCATCGGTCGCCACGGCGCGCACGAAGAGCTCGGAGCCTTCGGGCTGTTCGATGGGAAGATTCAGGTTGGCGGTCGGCGGCGTCAGATCGCCCCAGCCAATGGCCGGCCGCTGGATGTTGAGGCTCACGGGCCCGTCCACGAGCGCGCCGGCCACCCGCCACAGCTCGAGACGCAGCGCGAGCTCGGAGCCGTCGGGATCGCCGAGACCGCTGATCCTCGCCTGCAGAGTCGATCCGGCGTAAGGGATACCGGACACCGGCGACAGCGCGGTCACGTCAACGGCACCCACGGTCGGCGCCTGGTTGGGCAGTACCTGCATCTCGACCAGGGCAACATTGCTCTCGTTGGTCGATGTGTCGACGGCGCGCGCCCACACCGGGAAGGGACGCGGGTCGATGCCGTTGCCGGAGTAGGCGGCGATGAAGCCGAAGCTGAAGGGCGGCGCCGAGACCGAGACATCGGGTTGGGTCGGTGCGTCCGGGGCGCTGGGATTGGAGAAGAAGTAGTCGACGCGATCGATATCGCCCTCGACTGGATCGTAGGGGAGATTGTCGATGTTCGAGAGGACCGGTGTCAGGAGGTACTCGGTGCCGGGGACGAGGTCGCCGGTAGGCGCGGTGGGCGGGAAGGGCAGGTCGTCGATCACCGGTGGGGTGTCGTCCCAAACTCGGAACTCGGCCACGAAAGGTTCCGGCATGGGATTGCCTTGGGAGTCCTCGAGGCCATCGATGACCACCCGTCGCGCCAGGGAGTCGTCGAGCAGAACATAGCCCTCCTCTTGCGGGTCGATGCTCAGCGAGTAGTTGCTGCGGGTGAGAAAGACCGTGACGAGCAACGGCTCCGACTCCCAGATCAAGCCACCGGCGCCGTCGTCCTGGGCCCAATAGAGGTGGGCAGCACTTCGAATCTGGTCGTCGGACCCGACCAGAGACTCGTTGAAGTCGAAGCGCAACGTCGCCTCGGGGTCGACCGGGCGGCCGAGCGTCGGATCGGTCGTGAGCACCTTCGGTCCGATGCTGTCGGATGTCTTGAAGTTCGAACCGACATCGCCGGAAGGTGTCAGCGGTCGCTCGATGCGGTCGCGTACGCCGTTGCCGCCGCCGGTGATCGTGATGCTGTAGAAGGCGACGTTGTCATAGGGCGTCGATGGTGTGAACCGCACCACCGGCTGACCATCGGTATTGAAACTCGAGCTCCAGACGCCGTCGGCGAGTCCACTCGGTCCGCGGAGCTCGAAGTAGGGCGAGGTGGCCTGTCCCGTGGGAAGGACCGATGCCAGGAGCGGCTCGGAGAAGGTGATCTCGACTGTGGCCGTGCGTGACACATCCTCCATCCCAGGCGGCGGGGAGATGGAGAGAATCTGCGGCGGTCCGCCGTCGAGAATGATCGCCGGGATCTCGTTGTCGTTGCCGTCGGGACCGACCAATGTGCCGCTCACACCACCGATGCTCTCGCCGTTCGGCGTCTGGGCGTCGACGGTGTATGAACCGGTTGGGAGCACATTGAATCGATAACTGCCGTCGCTTGTCGTGGTAATGACCTGCTGATCGCCCAGCGAGTCGTGAATCACGACGATGGCGCCACCCTGGGGAACGAGGGAGGTCGGGTCACCGTTGTAGAGATCACCCGGGAGGGGCTGATAGACGAAGCCGTGAGCGGCAACCGCCGGCGCCAGCGTCACCACCATTTCGATGATGTCGTCGTCGTAGACCAGGGCCGCGGTGGCGCGGCCGCCGAAGCCGGTCAGGGGCGCCGCCGCGCTGGCGGTGAGATCACCCGCCGGCACTGCGGTGAAAACCGCCCGGCCGCTGCCGTCGGTCACCGATGGAAAGGTCGTTCCGCCGGATGCAACCAGAGTGACGTTGGCACCCGGAACCGGTATCGCGCCGGCATCGAGCACCGTCACCCGCACCACGCCCTTTGGCCCGAGCACGATTTGGAAGGGATCGAAGGTGGTTCCGCTGCCGCCGAGAGGGACGCCGCCGATGAAGTTGGCGGCCGCCATCGTGGCCTTGCGCTGCTCGCCACCCAGCTCCTGCACGGTCAACGAGCCCGACCGCTCGAGAAGCACATCGGGGTAGAGATAGTAATGTCCCTGGTAGGGACCAGTCGGCTGCAGCAGGGTGAAGTCATAGCCTTCGCCCTGTTGGAGTTGCGCGCTGAGCAGAACGGCCGACGGATCGACTTCATTGAGCCCGCTGCTCAAGCTCTCGAATACCCGGAATGCCACCTCGCCGGCGGGCTCAAGGATGAGATCGGTCAGGGCCAGCGGTGCGGTGGCGGTGACCGACACCGAGCCGCCTGCGCGCCGATTCGAACCGGCGATTCCGGCGCTGAGGTTGAAGCTGCCCTCGGGGATGCCGAGGAACGAGAACTCACCAAGAGTCTCTGGCTGGCCGCTGGTGGTGTCGAGGGCGGTGAGGCCGCCGCCCGCGGTGCTGCCGCTGAGACGGACGGTTCCACCCGGCACCGGGAAGAGCTTGGCCGGATCGTCGTAGAGGGTGCCGGCCACCTCGCCGCGCTGGTCGACATAGAGGGTGGTCGTGAGAAGCTGACCGGGCTCGCCCAGGGTGAGACCATAGCGGACGCCGCTACGGCCGGTCGGCGCATGGAAGGCGTAGACCCAGTAGGTGCCGAGCGGCAGCGCATCGTAGACGGCGAGACCGGCGCTGTCGGTGACGGTCATCTCGCTGAAGGAGCCCGATTGGCGCAGAGTGACCTGGGTGTCGGGCAGGATACCGCCGGTCTCGGGATCACGGATGGTGACCTCGATGGAGCCCACCGAGGTCGACATGACGATGTCGGGCAGCGTGACGACCTGCCAGTCGCTGGCAATGGCGCCGCGGGCGGAGCCCTGGCGTGCGGTCTGAGAGGAGTCCCGAGCCACCACGGTGACGCTGCCGGCGTAGACGTGCGCGACCTGGTAGCGGCCGTCGCCATCGGTGGTGTACCAGCCGTTGGAGGACGGCAGCCGGCGGTTGGGATAGCTGTTCTCACGGACGTAGTACTGTGCAAAGGGCAACGGCTGGAGGTTGGCGCCATTCAGCTCGAAAACCTGTCCCTTCACCGTTCCCTGGGCCTTCATCCGGACCGTCAGATCGAGGTTCTGACCGCCACCGGAGAGGTGCCCGTTGGCAATGCCGACGCGCTCGACGGCGCCCACGAGGCCCTCCGCCGTCACCCGCACCGCACCCTCGGGCACGAGCTCGAACTGGAAGCGACCCTGAGCGTCGGTGTGCTGGACCTGAGGAAGTAGGGTCGAGGTTTCGAGCGCCACCAAAAAGTCCGGGATCGGCGTGATTCCATCGACCCCGACGAGGGTGCCGCTGACAGTGGAGGCGCTGCCGAAAACGATGTTCACATCCTTGATCTGGCCGGCCCATTCCACGGTACCGGTTGCCGAACGGACGCCGTGGAAGGGGCTGAAGGCGGTGATCTCGAACCTGCCGACGGGCAGTTCGAGCGCAATGAAACCGTTGGGGGCCTGCGTCTCGATGGCGCTTCCTTTGACGGTAATCGACTTCGAGGCGTCGCTGAAGTAGGTCGGTCGATAGTAGATCTCGGACGTTATGACCGAGTTGGCTTCGGTCGTGACGTGCACGTTGACAACGCCCGATCCCGCAAGCCGTATCGACACGAAGGGCGAGTGGCCGCCGAAGACGATCTTGGTCTCGGTGGTACCGAAGTAGCCCACTTTGTCGGGTTGGAGCCCGTCGCCCACGTGGGCGGTGAGCTTCCACTCGCCGAGGGGCAGATCGTCAAAGATGAACGAGCCGTCGAAATGCGAGTTGGTCTCGAGATAGGGCACACCCACCCAGGCGGCCACGATCTTCGCCCCGCCCAGCGGGCGCCCGAGGGGGTCGAGGACGACGCCGCGGATCGATCCCTGCATCTCGCGCAGCACGATGTCCTGCGCCGCGACCTCCTCCGGAGAGGTGTCGAGGATCGGCGGCAGAAGCGCATCGCCCTGAAGCTTACGCTCGTAGTCGATGGCTGAGACTCGATAGGGAGAGGCCCCCGCCCCCTGGACCGGTACGCCCTCGATGCGATAGCGGCCGTCGACATCGGTGTAGGCGTAGATCCCGGGACCGGAAATGAACGCGGGTTGACTCACCACCGGGAGGTGGCCGTTTGTGACCGGATCATAAAACAGCACTCTGCCGGTGACGGTGCGCGACTGAGATTCCGGCAAAGTGAGCGTAACCTCGGCGACCTCGTCGGCGGCGAGGAGCAGGTCAGCGACCACCGCGGTGCGGGAGATGCGGAAATCGGCCGCCTGGACCGTGATCTGGCCTTCGGGGACGTCGTTGAAACGGAAATGACCAAAGCCGTCGGTGTCGACGCGACCCAGCGAGGCACCGGCCGAGTAGACCTCGACCTGAGCACCGGCGATTGGCCTACCCGGCGGCGGATCGCCGGCTGCGAGCCGGTAGACGGTTCCCACCACGGTGCCGAGACCCGGAGGTTGTGTGCGCGGCAGCTCGAGAAGGACATCGACCACCCCGCCGGGCTGTTCGAGCCCGATGGTGGCGTAGACCGCGCGACCTTCGGCGTCGCGACCGGTCAGGGTCAGCGGTCCCACCGGAATGGCGAGGACCTCGAACGATCCGTCAGCCTCAATGGTCACGGTCTTCGAGTCCTGGAAGAGGGTGCTGGAAACCGTGACCCGGCCCTCGGGCACGGGGTCGCCGGTGTCGAGATAGACCAAGCGCCCGGTGACGGTGCCGCGACCGAGCATGGCGATATTGATGTAGGCGACGCGGTTCTGCTGCCGGATGCTGGATCCGACCTCTTCGACGCCGGCCGGTTCGGTGGCCGGGTCGGCGCCCGCGGGGACAAAGGCCCGCAGCTTGAAGGAATCCTGGACATGCGGGTTCCTGTGCGGGGTCTCGATGAAGTCGAAGAAGAACGCGCCGTCGGAACCTGTCGTGGCTTCAGCGACGAGGTCGAGCTTGGTTTCGAATCCGGTCATCCCGTCCTGGAGACGGGGTCGGAGAAGCTGAATCAACGCGCCTTCTGCGGGCACGCCTGTCCCACGCAAGACCCGTCCCGCGAGCAGGCCGCCCACGCGCACGGGGTCGACGTCGATCTGCGGGTTTGGGACGGTCGGATCGAGTGAGTCGCCCCAACGATCGGTGATCGCCAGCGGGTCGAGGAGGTGCTGGTGGTCGACCAGCGGCTCATCGGTCGCCGGGTCGACGAGCGAACTCAGGGGACGGTCGTAGCGGACGTTGACCACTCGTTCCGACGGCTGTAGGAATGCCTGGACTCCAACGAGCTCGGAGGTCGCGGCGAATGGATCGCCACGGACATCGAGACCCGAAAAGGACGACTCGATGCGGTAGCTGTCTGCGGACTCGCCCGACGCCTGATCGGGCGGACGGTTGAAGAGATAGCTGACGGCGTGACCATAGAGGTTCTCGGGCGTGTTCTCGGCGATCCGGTAATCCTGCCGGGCGCCGATGAGGCGGAACGGGGGCAGCGGCACGTGAGTCGTGCTCACCGTCACCCCGGTAACCGGGGCCGACGTGGTGGCGTTGGTCAGGGTGAAGCCGCCGGAGACCGGATCGACGACGCCGGCTCCAACGGTCACCACGTAGATCGAATGGGGAGGAACGGTGACGGGGCCGAAATCGAGCATTCGATAGTCGCCGGTGGTGCCGTCGGGAACGATCAGCAGCAACTGGCCCCCGGTGTCGGCATCGGTGGTGTTGCGGAGGAAAACCTCGAAGAGTTGATCGGTTTTCAGATTGCCGACCAGGGCCAGCGGGACTCGATCACCACCGCCGGGCAGCTCGTCGAGCTCGAGGATCCCACCAAAGGGCAAGGTGCGCAGCCGGTCGGGGTCGTCGGCAAAGCCGGTGAGCTGCGTCCACTCGTCGTCGGTGAACCGCGAGATCTCGAGCACCGGAGGGTCGTGGCCGAGAGTGGGTGCCAGCATCGCCGCGATGTAGCCTCCCGTGTACGAGTCGGGCTCGGCGGCTGCGATGTAGCTTCCCGTGTAGGACGTGGTCTCGGCGAAGTGATCGAGGAGGTCGAGTGCGCTCAATCCCCGTTGATTCTGCTCGTCGCGCAGAAGGCCGGCGAGGCCGGCATAGGCGAGGACACCCTTGTCGGTTCGGCGGCGGAGCTCGTCGATTTCGGATTGCCAGCTCATGGCAAGTCGGACCTCGGATTTAGGTGGC
>CBDTWX010000350.1:0-6267 GCA_965364305.1 uncultured Thermoanaerobaculia bacterium | reverse complement strand
CCGCGGGCAGCGCCCGGCAGGTGACCGATCTCGCCATTGATATCGACGCCTTCATAACCGGCCCCGGCGGGAATGCCCTGTATGCGGGGATCGCGGTTTTTCCCGACTGCGAGGACTCGATACCGTGCACCGCCGAACGGCTCGAGAAGGAGGCCGCAAAAAAGACCTCGGGGATGATCTACGACAAGGTATTCGTGCGCCACTGGGACACCTGGAAGGACGGCCGGCGGAATCACGTTTTCCGAATCCCGATCGATGGCGACGGTGCGGCGGGACGGGCGATCGACCTCATGCCCGGTGTGGACGGCGACTGCCCAACCATTCCATGGGGTGGTGACGGCGATTTCACCGTGTCTCCGGATGATCGCTGGATGGTTTACACGGCCAAGGTGGTCGAGGGTTCGGAGGAGGTGTGGTCCACCGACTGGGACCTGTGGGTGGTGCCGACCGACGGTTCGAAGGCCCCGCATTGTCTGACGGAGGAGAACAAGGCATGGGACGCCTCTCCGACCTTCTCGCCGGACGGCACGACCCTCGCCTATGTGGCGATGGCGCGTCCCGGTTATGAAGCGGACCGCTACCGTGTGACCCTGATGGATTGGGAGTCCCGTTCGATCAGAAACCTCACCGAACGATGGGACCGGTCGCCAGGATCGGTAACCTGGTCCCCCGATGGAAAAGCCCTGTACGCTTCGGCCGCCAACATCGGCAACACATCGATCTTCCGTATCGATCCATCCGACGGCATGGTGTCGGCAATGGTCACACGCCACACCAACTCCAGCCCGAACCCGTTGCCCGACGGCCGTCTGCTCTTTGCCCGCGACAGCCTGGTGTCGCCGGTCGAGCTTTTTGTGCTGCCTGCCGGCGGCGGCGAGCCGCTTCAGATCACCCACCTCAACGACGAGCGTCTGGCGGGCATCGCATTTGGCGAGTACAAGCAGTTCTCGTTCACTGGCGCCAACTACGACGAGGTCTTCGGCTACCTCATCGAGCCGGTCAACCGCGACCCGCGGAAAGAGTACCCGCTCGCCTTCTTGATCCACGGCGGACCACAGGGCAGCTTTGACGACCACTGGCACTACCGCTGGAACCCAGAGATCTATGCCGCTCACGGTTATGCCACGGTGTTCATCGATTTCCACGGGTCGACGGGTTATGGACAGGACTTCACCGACGCGATCAACGGTGACTGGGGCGGCGCCCCCTACGAGGACCTGATGAAGGGGCTCGACCACGTTCTTCGGCTCCACCCGTGGATCGACTCCGACCGCATGGCGGCGGCCGGGGCGAGCTTCGGCGGTTACATGATCAACTGGATCCAGGGCCAGACCGACCGGTTCAAGGCGCTGGTCTGCCACGACGGCAACCTCGACGAGCTGATGGCCTACTTCGACACCGAGGAGCTGTGGTTCCCGGAGTGGGAGCATGGCGGCACACCGTGGGAAAACCCCGAGGGTTATCGCAAGCACTCGCCCGTGCATTATGTCGGAAACTGGAAGACCCCCGAGCTGGTGATCCACGGCGCCCTCGACTACCGCGTGGTCGATACCCAAGGTCTGGCGACCTTCAATGCGCTGCAGCGGCGGGGTGTGCCGTCGCGGCTGCTCTACTACCCGGACGAGAACCACTGGGTGCTCAAACCGTTGAACTCGATTCAATGGCACGAGGTGGTCCTCGATTGGATGGACCGGTGGACGGCCGAGGTCAGTGGAGAGTAAACGCGATCGCACAGACACGTGCCCAGATAGCTGATATCATTGTCAAGACTCGACGGCGGAGGAAGCCGGTTGATCATCATTTGTCCCGAGTGCGACACCAAGTACCGTTATGACGAGGCCCGCTTCGGCGACGCCGAGGTCAAGCAGGTGAGGTGCGCGAACTGTCAGCATTCTTTCGAGATACGCAACCCTGTTGACGATCGAGGGGATGCGACGTCGATCGACACGACGCGGGCCGGTGCTCCGGACGAGGCTGCCAAACGTCCCCAGAGCACTGAGCCGGAAGCTCCCGAGCTTCCGGAACTTGCCCCTCTGCGCAGGGACATGAGGTACTCGCTGGCGGTGATAGCGGGCAGTCACGCGGGGAGCGTTTTCCCCATCGACAAACCCAGGGTCTTCCTTGGTCGAGGTTCGGCGATGGATGTCCAGATCAAGGACTCCGAGGTATCGCGAAAGCACGCCATGCTCGAGGTGCGAAACGACGACGTGGTCATCGTGGATCTCGGCGCAACCAACGGCATCTGGGTCGGCGGTGAGCGGGCGGATGAGGTCAAGATCGAAAACCACGGGGAGTTCACCATCGGATCGACCACCCTGATGCTGATCATCACCGGTGGCGCCGGACCGTGAGCTTCATGCCAATCTGACCGGACAGCCTCCGGTATCATCTCTTTTTTGGGCTTGAAAATGGCTCGATTCTTGCTTAGTGTGTGCGGTTGACAACAGACGTGTGCCGCGTCTGTGACTCTCTGAAGAAATCTCGAAGTAGCTGGGAGGCGCGATCGATGATCGAAGTTGAAAATCTCGGCAAGACCTATGTGGAGGAGCCGGTTGTTCGCGACCTGAGCTTTTTCGTCCCCGAGGGCCAGGTGCTCGGTTTCCTCGGTCCCAACGGGGCGGGAAAGACCACGGTGATGCGGATGCTCACCGCCTTCCTGCCGCCGACGACCGGGCGGGTGGTGGTGGCGGGTGTGGATCTGGATCACGATCCGGTGGCCCTCAGACGCAACGTCGGATACCTGCCGGAAAACGTGCCGCTGTATCCAGAGATGCGGGTCGACGAGTACCTCCGCTTTCGGGCCGAGGTCGAAGAGGTGCCGCGCGCCGAGGTCAACGAGAGTATCGAAGATGTGGTTGACCGTTGCCTGATCGGCGATGTTCGCCGGCAGGTCGTCGGCACCTTGTCCAAGGGCTATCGTCAGCGGGTTGGTCTGGCCGGGGCGCTGATCCACCGCCCGCCGGTGCTGATCCTCGACGAGCCGACCGTGGGGCTGGACCCCAACCAGATCATCAAGGTTCGCGAGCTCATCACCGAGCTCGGCCGCGACCACACCGTTCTGCTCTCGACCCACATCCTGCCCGAGGTCGAGCAGGTCTGCGAGCGGGTCTTCATCATCGACCGCGGCCGCATCGTCGCTGACGGCACGCCCGATGCTCTGCGCACCAAGCTCGTCGGCAACCCGACCCTGTCTGTCGAGCTCAAGGGCGCTGACGGGTCGGCCAATGAGGCCCTGCTCGCCCTTCCGGGTGTCGTCTCGGTCGATCGGCCCGAGGACAATCGTTTTCTCATCGAGCATGGCGCCGACTCTGATCCGCGCGAGCCGGTCTTTCATCTCGCGGTGGAACGGGGTTGGGTGTTGATGGCGATGACACCGCATCACGCGACTCTCGAGGACGTTTTTGTTCGTCTGACGACTCGCGAGGCATCGCTGGCCGCGGCACCGGCCGAGGAGGTGTCCCATGCGTAAGACCTGGGCGATCGTTCGGCGCGAGCTCATCGCGTACTTCTCCTCGCCCCTCGCCTACATCGTGATGACCGCCTTCCTGCTGATGCAGGGCTATATCTTTTATCTCATCGTTTCCTTCCTCAACAACCCGCAGACGCCGGCCATGACCCCGCTTCGGCTTTTCTTTGGCGGCACGATCTTCTTCTGGCTCTTCCTGCTCTTTGTCGTGCCGGTCATCACCATGCGGCTGATCGCCGAGGAACGCCGTTCGGGGACGATCGAGGTGCTCCTCACCTCGCCGGTCACCGAGATGCAGGTCGTGGTGGCCAAGTTCGCCGCCGCCCTGGCCTTCTACATCGCCCTCTGGCTGCCGACCGTGCTCTACGTCGTGATCCTCACCCGCCACTCGGAGATCGATCTCGGGCCGGTGGCCGCCGGCTATGTTGGGGTGCTGCTTCTCGGTTTCCTCTTCCTGGCGGTCGGCACCTTCGCCTCGACCCTGACCAACAACCAGTTGATCGCCGCGATCATCGCCTTTGCGGCGATGGTGCTCTTCTTTTCGATCGGTCTCGTGGAGCAGCTGATGATGTCGTCGACCGTCAAGGCCGTGCTGGGCCACATGAATCTGTGGACCCAGATGGACGATTTCGCCAAGGGCATTGTCGACAGTCGGCACGTCATCTACCAGCTGTCGGTGGGCGTGCTCTTTCTATTCCTCGCCGCCAAAAGCCTCGAAGTGAAGAAGTGGAGGTGACGCGATGAGGAAGCAAAGCGTTCGCTACACGGTCTCAGGCGTCGTCGCGGTGGTTCTCGTCATCGCTTTCGTACTGATGGTCAACTGGCTCTCGGGACGCCGCTTCTTCCGCGCCGACTGGACCACGACCAAGCTCTACACCCTCTCTGAAAAGTCGGAAAACATCTTGGCGGACCTCTCGGAGGAGATCAAGGTCGTCGTCTTCATGACCCCGGCCACCTCGATGTACGACCAGGTCCGCGAGCTCCTCGAGCGCTACAAGGCCGCCTCGACCAAGGTGACCGTTGAATTTATCGACCCCGACAAGGAGCCGCTCAAGACGACCCAGCTGGCCGAGCAGTACGGGGTGCAGGTGGCGGACACGGTTGTCTTCGTCTACGAAGACCGCACCAAGTACGTGACCTCCGACCAGCTGGCGGAGATGGATTACTCCGGGATGCAGTACGGGCAGGCGCCGACGATGCGCGCCTTCAAGGGCGAGGAGCAGTTCACCTCGGCGATCTTGTCGCTGGTCGCCCCCGATGTACCCAAGGTCTACTTCGTCGCCGGTCACGGCGAGACGTCGCTGCGATCCACGAGCGGAGGTCCCGGCGAGCGCGGTCTGTCGGTCCTCGAGGAGACCCTCCGCCGCGACAACATGGAGACCGCCGATATCTCTCTGCTGTCGGGCGAGGTACCCGAAGACGCCGACGTGATCGCCATCATCGGTCCCACCAGGGCATTCACCGAAGCCGAGATCGCAGCCCTCGACGGCTACCTCGATCGCGGTGGGCGGCTGCTGGTGGCGCTCGATCCGCTCATCGAGCCCAACGGCACGATGAGGCCGACCCAGCTCGAGCCGATGCTCGCCGCTCGCGGGATCACGGTCCACGACGTCGACCCGTCGCGGCGGCTGCCGTTCTACGATCTCTCGGCGGTCTATCTCGAAGATTTCCCGAGCCACCCGGTGACCGAAGGCCTCGAGGGCTTTGCGGTTCTCTTCACCGTGGCCCGCTCGCTGTCGGCCGATGACGGTGCGGCGCGGGTGATCGTTCGGACCTCGGACGAGGGCTGGGGCGAGACCGATCTCGGAATGCTGCTGAGTGGCGACCCGGTGGCCCTCGACGACGTCGACAACCCGGGACCGGCGGCGGTAGGTGTGGTCGTCGAAAGTACCTCGGAATTCGATGAAACCACCGATGGTGAGGTGGTCGATGACGAGGGCCACAAGATCGTGGTCTTTGGTGACTCGGATTTCATCACCGATCTCGACATCGCCAACGCCGGCAATGCGGTCCTCGCGGCCAACGCCTTCAACTGGTTGGCGGCACGCGAGGACCTGGTGGGGATCCCGCCGCGGGATGTTGAACAGGTGAGCCTCTTCCTCAGCAAACAGCAGATGCTCAACGTTCTGCTGCTGGTGCTGGTGGCGATGCCCGGCGCCGCCATAGTCGCCGGCATCCTGGTGTGGAGAAGGAGACGTCATTAGCGGATTTCAATATTCGACAGATCCGATTTTCGGCGGGGAATTCTCTAAGGTGTTGCATGCCGCCACGCTGTTGTGAATTCACCGCCGAAAATCGGAAAAAGGGATTCTGAAATGAGATCCAGGAACCTCATCATTCTCGCAGTGGTCGTGGTTGTTTTTGCAGCGTACATACTCTTCTTCGAGCGCCACCGTCCGACCTCGGACGAGCTGGAGGCGCAAGCCGAAAAGGTGCTGCGGGACCTCGACCGCGACGATGTCACCGAGGTCGTCATCGAACGCGATGCCGCCCGGATCCGGCTTGAAAAGGTTGGCGACGACTGGCATCTGCGTGAGCCTCTCGACTTCCCGGCCGACGACTCGGTGGTGAGCCCAACCCTCGGTTCGCTGGCCGGCCTCGAGGCCGAGCGGAGGTTGACGTTGGCCGAGGTCGATGCCGCCGAGCTCGGCCTTGACCAGCCATCCGCCACGGTGGTCCTCAGCACTGCCGGCGGTTCCGACGTCACGCTGACGATCGGCGACGAGCTCCCCCTCGGATCGAAGCGCGCCCTGCGGCTCGCGGGGGCCGATGAAATCGTGATTTCGGCTGGAGGCTTCATG
>CBDTWX010000349.1:0-6315 GCA_965364305.1 uncultured Thermoanaerobaculia bacterium | reverse complement strand
TTCCCTCCCACACGCTCGGAGGAGAAACAGCAGATTCCGCAGACTGACGTAGATGGCTCATTGGAACCACACATCTCAGGGGGCCCCGATGAATGGCGCGAATTCTCCCGGTGTCTTCCCTACCGACGTCCCGCAGATCTCTCCACTTCGTCGCTTCGCTCCTTCAGTCGGGATGACAAAATGAGGCGTGGTGTCGTTTCGCCCAGGATGCCCCCCTCGACGACCGAGGGAATCATTACCTCATCGAAAGCCGGGAAAGCGGTGAACGGCTCAACATGCTCTTGTGAACCCTTCCTTCCAAAAACCGACGAAATCACGACCTCCTCGAGCGATTCACCAGCGAGTCGTGTTTGTTCGATTACGTATATCTGCGCCAATCTGCGTGATCTGCGGGCACCGATAGCTGTCAGGGGGCGGCGACAGGGACAGAGTCAGCGAGTGCTGACTGGATTGAGACCCGCCTCGTCGGCGCGGACAACGTTGTTGCGTCCACCCACCTTTGCCCGGTAAAGGGCATTGTCGGCCGCCTGCATCAGCTCGACCTGCTCCGACGCGTCATCGGGGAACACCGCAACTCCGCCACTGATACTGACCATGCCAAGCGGTTGGGTGTCACCACCTTCGAACGGGTGCTCCGCGATCCGCTTCCGAATCGTCCCGGCCGCCGTCATGGCTTGCGCTCCGGTTCGGTTCGGCATCACGAGCAGAAACTCCTCACCTCCGAATCTCCCGAAGACATCATCCGCCCGCACGGTCTCCTTGACCAGCTGCGCAAGCTGCGTGAGAAGGCGGTCACCGGCAAGATGACCGTTGGTGTCGTTGTAGATCTTGAAGTTGTCGAGGTCGAACATGAAGATCGCCGTCTTGCCGCCGGTCGTTCGGGCTTCGTGGAGCGCGAGACCGAGGCGGCGCAGCAAGGCGCCCTTGTTGAAGATCTTGGTCAGCTTGTCGATCTCGGCTTCGACCTCTTTTTCCCTGTAGGCCAGCACATTTTTCCACGTCAACGCGCCGATGCGAGCGATCATCTCCAGAACGTCTCGTTCGCTGTCGTGGTGGCGGTCGGGGCGGGCCAGCGCCAGCACGCCGAGGGTGGTATCGCCGGCCACCATGGGCGCGATAATGTCATAGGTCGGCTCGCTGGTGACTCGCGAGCGCTCATAGCTGAATATCTGGTCGTCTTCGAAATCCTTGCGGGTCAGCACCTGTTGCCGCTTGGCAACGATCCCCGCCTGTCCCTCACCGAAACGGAACTCCATACCTCTCGTGAGGCTCCCGCCGGTCCCGTGCAGCGCAGCCACCGACAGAAGAGCGTCGTCGGGGTTGCCTCGTGACGCGCCGCGACGAACGAGCACCGCCGCCACCTCAGGACGATAAATCTCAACCATGGCCTTGAGCAGGGATTTGGGGATCATCCTCACCTGCCGTTCGGCGTGCATTTCGGCGAGCCACCGTGCAAACACGCGGAAGAAATCGACCAGGAAGGCGAGGTCGGTTTCGAGGCGCCGGAACTTCCGCGTGGCAGCCTCTTTGACCTCCCTCGTCTCGGCCTCGGCTGCGCGGCGAGCCGACATACTCTTGAGCACAGCCACCACGAGAATGACGACGACGGTCGCGAGAATCGGTGCAGCCACGACTGCCAGAAGGGCGAGCGCCGGCAACTCGGATATTCCGGTCAACTCGCTACCTCCACCGAAGATTTCTGACGGCATATCTGAAAGGTTGAACGATCCAGCCCATTTCCGACCCAATTGTACATCGATACGACGACACGGGCACCGTCTCCGCCGCCCGCCACTCTCGAATCGCTATCAGTCCGTGCGGACCAGCGAGCGCCCAATCAATCACCGGCTGTTGGCGGGATACGGAGCAACAGCGTTCGATCGTCATTCGGTGGTGGGAGGGGATCGTCGATCACCCCGGTCACCGCATTGTCGGCCACCAGCCACAGTGCACCGTCTTCCGTCACGGCGATGCCCTCTACGTTGTTGCTCCAACCCAAGGTGGCAACGGAACGCAAGACATCGGTCAGCTCCAGCACCACCTCAGCGGCGCCGGTCGTCAGATTGATCTCCACCACCTCGTACCGCTCCCCGGGAAACTGAGTTCTGAGGGCGATCAGCCGGCCCTCCCACCACGCAAGACCGGTCAATCGCCACGCACAATCTGCGAGCGCCACTTCCAAGGGCTCGATATCCGTGATCAGGCTGTCTCCGGCGCGGCGAACACGATAGATTTTCGACACGCAAGCGGTCTTTTCGGAACCGCTGCGTTCGAGCAACACGTACATCCGACCATCGTCGGGACCGATCTCGATTCCCTCGAATCCTATCTTGCCCCCGCGAACTTCGAGGTCGGCAAACGGGAGCATCTTGGTCTTCAACGGCTCGGAGGCGTCGTCCGCCGCGCGGTGAATGTCGTCGCCGATGGAAACCTCATAGACTGACGCATGCGCCTCATCGCAGAGCAACAGTTTTTCGCCGTCGACGGCGATACCCTCGAGTTCCGAGTGGCGCGGAACATCGAGTCGGATCACCCGTGCCCGAGGATCGGTCGTCTGATCTAAGACCAGAATTCGCGCATATTTCTCCGACGGAACGAAAAGATGCCCCCGGGACGCCGCGAGACCCGACGCCTCGAGGGCGAACCCCTGCTCGAAAGAACCATCGGACGCCCGCCAGTGAATGATCTCGACCTGATCTACATCCCACTCCGGCCGCAATTCCTCGTGCTGAGAAACCGAGGTCGTGCAACCGAAACCGACCGCCACTGAAATCACCGCACAAAAACACCCGAAAAACCGAGGCCAACTCGTGTCCATCTCAGTCCCCGCTTCCTGCGGTTCCACCACGCTCTGGAAAGAGCGACAACAGACCATCCGTCGAGGCATTGCACAGCCCCCGTTCGGTGATCAGACCGGTCACCAACCGAGCCGGCGTCACATCGAAGGCATAGTTGCCCGCTGGACAGCCCGGAGGAGCAATCGCCACGCTCGCCAGCTCACCGTCATCGGTTCGCCCAAGGACCCGGGTCAGCTCTTCCGGTGGACGCTCCTCGATCGGGATCTCCGCAATACCGTCTTCAAGCTCCCAATCGATCGTGGAGGATGGGAGGGCCACATAAAAGGGCACCTCGTTGTCGTGTGCGGCGAGCGCCTTGAGATAGGTCCCGATTTTGTTGGCCACGTCGCCACGCGAGGTCGTACGATCTGTCCCGACAAGGCACACATCGACCATCCCGTGTTGCATGAGATGGCCGCCAGCGTTGTCGGCTATCAAGGTGTGGGGCACACCGTGCGCCGCCAACTCGAAGGCCGTGAGGGCAGCGCCCTGGTTGCGAGGACGGGTTTCGTCGATCCACACGTGGACCGCCAGCCCCACGTCATGGGCCGAGTAAATTGGCGCCAACGCAGTGCCCCAGTCCACTGTGGCCAACCAGCCCGCGTTGCAGTGGGTGAGTATGTTGAGGGGCGAATCCCCTTTCCGAGCGGCAAATCCCTGAAGGAACTCGAGGCCGTATCTGCCGATGCTCCTGCAGGATTCAACGTCGTCATCACAAATCTGTGCTGCGATGACCCATGCTGTGTCTGCTCTCTCAGCCTCTGGGAGGTCGGTCACCGCCGCCGTGAGGGTTTTGAGGGCCCAGCGCAGGTTGACGGCGGTCGGGCGGGTCTCCGACAGAAGATCGATGGCATGACCGAGCGACTCGGCGGAAGGATCTTCCCGCAGCGCAAGGCCCACCCCGTAGGCCGCGGTTGCGCCGATCAGCGGCGCCCCACGGACCCGCATGACCCGGATCGCCTCCGCTGCGTCCTCCATACAATTCAACCGCCGTGTCCCGAAGACGTGCGGCAACAAGGTCTGATCGATGATCTCCACCGCCAAACCATCGGAGGTTGGCCAAATCGTACGGTACCATCGGTCACCTATTTTCATGGGGCGAGTTTAGCGCGTATACTTCTCCGGCGCCCGAAATTGAATGCTGCACGCGAATTTGGAGGGAGGGTTTATGTTACGGAGAATCACGATCCTGGCTTTGGTCGCGCTTGTCGGTATCACCGTATCCTGCACCAAGCAGGCACCGGTGGATCCGGCGGCCGAGGCTTGGACAGCACTTGGGGATGCCTGGAACGAGGCGGAAACGGCGGCGGACAAGAGCGCCCTGGCTGAGGGCTATCTGGCCAGTTTCCCCGACTCCGAGCACAGCGGATCGATGGCGAGCGCCATCGTCTACTATCGGGGGCATGAGATGGGCGATCCGGAGGGGGCCTTTGAAATCCTCTCCGACGCGTTGGAAAATGTTGAGGATCCCGAACAGCGATTCGAGGTCAGCATGGAGCTCCTCAGCCTCTCCGACTCGGTTGAGGTGCCGCTCGACCTCGCCGAGGTCGCCAACGAACTTGGTGCTGTCAGACCCCTGACCTACAGTGAACATCAGAAGGTTGTGGAAACTGCGACTGAAATGGAGCAATGGTCGGTGGCCGAGGAGCACGCAGGCGCCGCGGTCGAGCTAGCCACTCCCGAAAACTATCGTGCCGATTACCCCGACCGCGAGTACACCGACGACGAGCTGGCGGAACGTGCCCAGCGGCGCAAAGCGCTGTCACTCGCCTACAACGGGTGGGCACAGTACAACCTGGGTGAGTCGGAGAAGGCGTTCGAGCTCTTTGCCGAAGCCGACAAGGCCGGTAGCGTCAACTACGTAGGCGTGCCGAATACACCGTTGTACAAGTACTGGGGCCGAGCCGCCCTCGGTGAGGGTGAGTTCGATCAGGCCATCAAGCTCCTCGGCGCCGAGACCGTCTTCGGCGAGGAAGGGTCGAGCTCCGAAAGCTATCTTCGCGAGGCCTTCGTGGCCAAAAACGGAAACGAAGATGGCTTCGACGAGTTCCTGTGGGCGACCCGCGCCGAGCTCGCGACAACGGCCGACGATTTTGAACTCTTCGACTACGAGGGCAACCCCGTCCGCATGTCAAATGTCGCTGACGGCAAGGTTCTGCTTCTCGCATTCTGGTTCCCCACGTGAGGCGGATGCCGCGTGGAGTTGCCACGCCTGCAACCTTTGTATGAAAAGTATCGGGACCAGGGTTTCGAAGTCATCGCCGTCGACGGCAAGCGCGACACCGAACGCGCCACCAAGTTCATCGAGGAGAAGGGCCTCACCTACACGATGCTCGAAAACGCCGAGGACGATTCAGAAATCGTCGCCAGGATCTTCAAGGTGCGCGCCTATCCGACGTCATTCCTGATCGATCGCGAGGGCAAGGTGATGTACTTCCACCTCGGTTTCGAGGAGGGGGACGAGGAGCATTTCGAAGAGGAGATCCTCAGCCTGTTGTAAGGATTTCGAATTTCGAATTTCGAATTTGCCCCCGCCCCTCCAGGGCGGGGGTTACCTATGTCCGTCTCCGTACCCGTCTCCGTCTCCATGCCCAACTCTTGACTGGCGAAAGTCCCACTGATTCTCGTTTTCGGCGATAATCGACCCATGATCCGAATCAACGACGAGGTAGCCATTGACGAATCAGAACTCCGCTTCGAGTTCGCGCGAAGCTCGGGGCCGGGCGGGCAGAACGTCAACAAGGTCGAAACCAAGGTCCGGCTGCTATTCGACCTCGGCACCACCCGTTCGCTTTCGTCCGGACAACGCGAGCGGATCGAAGAGCAGCTGGCGACACGGATTACGAAAGAGGGAGTGCTTCACGTCACGTCGCAGCGCCACCGGAGCCGTGAGGCCAACCGCCGCGCCACCATCGAGCGATTCACCACGCTATTGGCCGAAGCCCTGGCCGAGGAAGAACCCCGCATCCGGATGCGGACCCCCAAGTTCCAGCGGCAGCGCCGACTCGAGTCCAAACGCCGCCAGGCGCAGAAGAAGGCCCTGCGGTCGCGACCGGAGGTCGACGACTGATCCCACCCACTTGGCCTTGGGGCTTGGGTCCTGCCCGCCCACCCGCAGCCTTGCTTCCGTGCCCGTCTCCGTCTCCGTCTCCGTGCCCGATGCTCCAATACTCGACCAACCCACGCAACCGAATACTGCCCACAGAAAACCCAGATTGACCCAGATCTTCCGGAGCTGGTCACGGCACCTCACCCACCCGGCCGATTCAACCCAGACTTGAACTCATTGCGTCTTTGCGACTATGCGTTTTCTTGGATGGGCGGGCGGAACGTTCAAACGTTTCACGTCACAACGTTCGGCTCATCCGGAATGACGTGAGGTCGAGACAGGGGCAGTGGCAGCAATCAGTTTCAGGGGCAGGAGACAGCGGCAGGAATGAGGGACAGCAATCAGCGGCAGTTATCAGGTACAGAGACA
>CBDTWX010000348.1:0-6324 GCA_965364305.1 uncultured Thermoanaerobaculia bacterium | reverse complement strand
AGAGTCGCTTGATGGCGCCGTCGGTGGAGGCGGTGAGCAAAGCCTCTGCACGTTGGCAGTGGAGCTGGCTCAAGATCTCGACCAGGGACTCGCGAGCGAGCGTGGTGTGATGGCGATCGCGGAGACGGAGGGGGCGAAGGGCCATCGGCTGGGCAGGGGAAGAGAGTGCAGGAGCGCGGGCAGTGGCGGATCGTCTGGGCATGGCAACCTCCGTTACGAAACCTAGTAAAACAGAGAAAAGGCGTTTTCGTCAAGCCTCGAGCTCTCCGGGTGTCGAGCCGGGAAGTCGCGTGGACTGTGAGAAGTGCGATGTTAGGATCTCGATCACTCGGCGGCGGGCAAACGTCGGCCGACGGATTGGCAGCGGAGGACGTCATGGCCGGTCACAGTAAATGGGCCAACATCCAGCACAGAAAGTCACGGCAGGATGCCCGAAAGGCGAAGGTATTCACCAAGCTGGTTCGCGAGATCACCGTTTCTGCCCGTCTCGGAGGCTCGGATCCGGATGGGAATCCCAGGCTTCGTGCCGCGGTCGCGGCGGCTCGCGAAGTCAACATGCCGGCCGACAACATCAAGCGAGCCATTGACCGTGGAACCGGCGCCCTTCCCGGAGTGACATACGAGGAGATGAGCTTTGAGGGCTATGGGCCGGGCGGAGTCGCTGTCATGTTGGAGCTGCTGACCGATAACCGGAACCGAACGACTCCGGAGATACGTCACCTCTTCTCGAAATACGGCGGCAACCTCGGCGAGAACGGTTGTGTTTCGTGGCTCTTCGCCCGCAAGGGTCTGATATTGGTGCCGCGGACGCCGGAGATGAATGAAGACGAGATCATGGAGCTGGCACTGGAAGCGGGGGCCGAAGATCTTGACACCGAAGACGAGGATTACTATCGCGTCTACTCCTCGCCCGAGGAGCTGCACCAGGTCAAAGAAAAGCTCGAGTCCAGCGGCGTGACCGTCGAAGCCGCACAGATGGAGATGGAGCCCTCCAGCACGACCCGGCTCGAGGGCAAGACGGCGCAGCAGATGATTCGCCTGATGGAGGCCTTCGACGATCACGACGATGTGCAGAACGTCTGGGCGAATTTCGATATCAGCGACGAGCTGCTGGCCGGCGAGTAGGAGCCGAGGTGGGAGTCCGCGTGCTCGGCGTCGACCCGGGCTCGAGGGCTACCGGCTGGGCGTTGGTCATCGCACAGGGCAGCCGCTATCACCTCGAATCCTTCGGGGTCGTCCGACCGCGGGGCGACGCTCGGCACCACCGCCTGGCCGACCTCTCACATCGTTTTGCCGAGGTCATCGACGGGCTCGCACCGGATTGCGCTGCGGTGGAATCGTCATTTAGCGGCCTCAATCCCAAAACCGGTCTTGCACTTGCCGAAAGCCGGGGCGTGATTCTCGCGGTCTTGGGACGCAACCAACTGGATGTGGTTTCGTACAGTCCGGCGGAGGTCAAATCCGCTGTTGTTGGACACGGACGTGCCGAAAAACAACAGATCAACTACATGGTGGTGCGGCTGTTGTCACTCTCGGATCCACCGCCGAGCGACGCCGCAGACGCGATGGCAGTGGCCCTGACCCACATCCATCTCGGTGGCTGGAGGGCACCCCGTTGACGACCCTTTGGGCTCATGCTACGATGCCCTGCCTTCGTCTTCAGATGAAGGGAGAAATATCGTTGATCCGGTGTTTTCGGGTCTCATCCCCAAACTCATCGATCATCGAAAAACAAGACTTCGGATGAGCGTGGAACTCATCCCCGCCTGAGAACTCTAACCAGGAGGAGGCACAGCGTGACTGGACAGGTAGCAGAGTATTTTCGCCAGGGTGGGATCTTCATGTACCCGCTCCTCTTTTTCTCGGTGCTGGCCGCCACCGTGGCGATCGAGCGCTTCATCGTCTTCTCGAAGGCAAAGATCAACGTCAACGAGTTCTTGACCAAGATCCGTAAGGCGTTGCTGGTCAACCGCAACGTCAAGGAGGCGATCAAAGTCTGCGAGCAGAACAAGGGACCCGTCGCATCGGTGATGAAGGCCGGCTTGCTGCGCTACGGGCATTCCCGCGAAGACATCGAGAAGACAATTGAAAACGCGGCTCTCTACGAGCTCGACCGCCTCGAAAAGCGTCTGGGGGGTCTCGCCACCACCGCCAACGTAGCGCCAATGCTCGGCTTTCTCGGCACAGTTGCCGGTATGATCAAATCCTTCGCCACGCTCGCCGAGCAGGGTCTCACCAACCCCGCCGCGGTTGCGGTTGGTATTTCGGAAGCGCTGATCACAACCGCCACCGGCCTCATCATCGCGATCCCGGCGCAGCTGGTCTACAACTGGTACACCACCAAGATCACCCGTTTCGTGCGCGACATCGAAACCGCATCCAACATGCTCGTTGAAACCTTCACCGAGATGGACAGCGAACGCTACGGTCAGGGGGGCGAGGGCCAGGCCTAGAAGGGAGTCCGCAGATGGCACTCATCCGCGGTAGGGAACGCAAAGACGCAGCGGCGATCTTCACGGCGTCGATGGCGGACATCGTCTTCTTGCTCATCGTGTTCTTCGTCCTGACGTACAAGGTCGAGGTCGACCGGACACGGATGGATTTGCCGGACACGTGGGTGCGAATCAAGGTCCCCGAGAAAGCAGCTGTGATCTCTATCTCACCACCGGACGCCAACCCGCCGTTGACGATCCGCGTGTCGACCGGAGAAGAGATGTCTCTGCCGGTCAGCACCGACGAAGAAGTCGTCACCTTTGCCTCGACCGAGGTGGCCCGCAATCCCAACAAGGAGTTCATCGTCAAGGCCGACGGTGCCGTGCCCTATGAACGGGTCGACGCGGTACTTGATGCGCTCAAACAGTCAAAGGTCAAATTCATCTACCTCCTTTCTGACCAGAAGACCGTGACCGAGTAGGCGGAGTAGCCATGAAGATCAAGAAGAAAGATATTCAGTCCGAGATCTTCACAGGATCAATGGCCGACATCTCGTTCCTGTTGATCATCTACTTCATGATTACGTCGGCTTTTTCGGCGACCCGCGGTCTCGATTTTGCGCTCCCGGAAGACACCCAGACACCGGAGATCAAACAGGAGGACTCGATTGACGTTCACGTCGTACGCGGCGGGGCGATCGAGGTCGACGGCAACGGTATCGCGCTCGAAGGGCTGCTGCCCTACGTCGCGGAAAAGCTCAAGCAAAACCCCGACAAACCGGTCATCCTGCGCACCGATCCCGACGCGACATACGGCGACATGATCAGGGTTTTCGACGAACTTCGACAGGCGCCCGACAAGATCGACATGGAGATCAAGACGATTTCGATCCCGACCCGACGTGAGATCGAGAGTCTCTGGTCCATGCTCGGGATCCAATAAAGGGGGAAGCCATGAGCGACTCTCCGAAGACCGAGAGCACGAAGGACGCCACCCAGGCGGACAAACTACCGATGACGACCGCCGAGATGCTGGCTCTGGAAGAGGGCCAAGACAAAAAGGTGACGCGGTGGGCGATGGGCATCGCCGTCGTATTCCACGTCATCATTTTTGCCGTGCAGTGGCCCTCATTTGCCGGCGGGCTCTCCGACGCGCAGGAAAAGAAGAGCAAGATCTACGTGGTCAAACAGGTCAAGTTCAAACAGCCGCCGCCGCCGAAGCAACAGCAGATCCCAAAACCGAAGACTCGAAAAGTCGCGATTCCCGATCCAACGCCTGATGAACCCGAGCCGATTCGAGACGAGGAACCCGACGAGGACATCGATTTCATCCCCGATGACAATCTGATCCTCGGAGTGCCCGAGGCACCCCCACCACCGGAGCCGGAGGGCCCGATCCGGTTTGTGGTCGGCGGCAACATCACCGAGCCGCAAAAACTCAGCGGTCCGAACCCGATCTACCCCGAGGCCGCCCGGCGCGCCCGGATTCAGGGTGTTGTCGTTCTCGAGTGCACGATCGGCAAGGACGGACGCGTACAAAGCGTCAAGGTACTGCGCGGACTTCCCCTCGGTCTCACTGAGACTGCTGTGGACGCTGTGAACAAGTGGAAATTTCAACCGTCAACTCTCAACGGGAAGCCGGTGGAGGTCCTCTACATTCTCACGGTGCGGTTCAACCTGCAGTAATCTCTCCACTATGTCCCTGCAAGGATCTTTGAGCGAGCTGCCTCTGCCGGACGTCATACAGTTGGTCAGCGTATCCGGCAAGACCGGCGCGTTCGAAATCCAGCGAGACCACGAACAAGGAAAGATCTACCTGCGTGACGGCCAAATTGTCGACGCAAACGTTGGCGCGCTTCGAGGCGACAGTGCGGTCTACGAGATGGCCATCTGGTCACAGGGGACCTTCCTGTTCAAACCCGGCGAAACCAGTGAACAGGTCACCATCCACCTGTCCAACGCGGCGCTCATGATCGAGGCGGCGCGGCGCCTCGACGAGTGGCGCGTTTTGTCTCGCAAGATCCCATCTCTCGATCTCGTGCCGTACTTCAATACCCGAGAAAAGGGGTCGGACCAGGTCACGCTCAGCCCCCACGAATGGATCCTTGTGACCCGCATTGACGGTGTCTGCTCGATCGAGGAGATTGCCAACCAGCTCCAATGGGCGCCGTTCGACGTGTCAAAGCTGCTCTTCGGAATGATCACGAAAGGCTTGGTGGCCCTCGGCAGTTCCGGTGCGAAGGGCGGTGAAGGCCAACGGTGGCAGGAGAGCCTCAGCCCGGTCACCCTGCTCGGTCTGGCGGAAAAGATCCGCGCCGTCGCGATCGATGTCGTCGGCGCCGGAGGTGAACGTACCATCGAGAAGCAGTACACTGCAGCTCGAACCCTGATCGAGCGCGGCGAAGGGTTCATTGCGCTGCGTGAAATGGTAGAGCAACACATCAAGGCTATCTCGCTTCTCAAGGGCTCCGAGACGGCCGCCATGTTCGACGAGCAGGTGCGACCTCTGCTCGGTGAGGTGCAGTAGCGAGGTGGAATTCGTGATCACAGATGGAGGCAGGAATATGAAATCGAGGGTCAGCCGAACAACGATCGCCGTAGCAATGGCCATGCTGCTTCTGGCGGCGGTTCAGGCACACGCGGAGTGGAACAAGGGCCTCGAGGCCTATAACAGAAAAGACTGGGCCACCGCAGTGAAAGAGTTTGAAGAGGTCACCAAGACCAACCCGGACTACGCGGGCGCCTACTACATGCTGGGAGTTTCGCAGAGGGCTAACGGCCAGCTGTCGCCGGCAGTTGCTAGCCTTCGCAAGGCGGTCGAGCTCGACGGTGCTCAAGCGTCGTACAAGATTGCGCTCGGCCAGGCCCTGCTCCAAACCGATAGGTATCAAGACGCCTATGAACTGCTCGAACCGATGAATCTGAGCGCAATTGATGCCTCCCTGCGATCGAACTACGCTCTCCTCTTCGCCCAGGCGGCAACCAAAACCAACCGGCCGGGCGAGGCCGTCAGCGTCCTCACCACCCAGGCAAGGGCGGATTCGAGGAACCCCCGTCTCCAACAGGCACTGGGCTCCGCCTATAACGCCGCTGGCGACGAGCCCAACGCCTTCGAGGCCTTCAAAAAGGCTTTCGAGCTCAACCCGAAGGATGTGACGAGCGGGCGGAACGCCGTGCGGGCCGCAATTTCGATCGCCCGCCGTTCGGGTTCAGACCAACAGAAAAGCCGATACTACAATCTGGCGGGACAGCTCGCGGAGAGCCTTGCCACCAGCTCACCCACCTTTGATCACCAGCTCCTGGCGGGAGAGGCCTGGCTCGGTGCGAAACAGTGGAGCAAGGCCCTCGGGTGGTTCGAAAAGGCGCGGGTGAAACAGACGAGCAATGCTCTGGTGTATTACTATTCCGCCCAGTGCAAGACATCGATGAATCAGCTCAACCCGGCGATCGCCGACCTCCAACAGGCACTCAAACTCAACGTTTCAGGTCGGCTCCGTACCCAGATCTACAACCAGGGTGGATATATCTACGACAAGAAGAAAGACTACGACAACGCCATCAGGTGGTATCAGGAAGCCGGCAACCAGTCGATGGTCTCACAGATGGAGTCCAAGAGAGACAGCGCGGCCCAGAACCTCCAGGCGCAGCAAGAATGCTCGGAGTTCAAGCGTCGGATTGATGCGCTCAGACTTCAGGTCGGTGAACTCGAAAAGCTCGGTGACATCGACAACGCCAATGTGCTCAAGGAACAGCTCCCGACCCTGGAGAGGCAGTACGCCGAAAACTGCGGCTGAAGATGGTCCACTCGATTCAAGCGCGACCTTCGGGTCGCGCTTTTTTTAGCCCGGACTATTCACCAGCGTTCGAAGCGAAAGGTTCGAGGTGACGTGCC
>CBDTWX010000347.1:0-6329 GCA_965364305.1 uncultured Thermoanaerobaculia bacterium | reverse complement strand
GGGAGGGCGTCCTCGCCACAAAACGTGGATCGAATTGTAGGGCGGGCGTCCTCGCCCGCCATTGGGCCGGTCGGGCGACAAACGTAGGCTCAAGCCCACCCCACGTCGTTTCTGTCGGACTCCTTTAATAGGTCAAAGAAAATGCGTTACAGAATTTGTTCTTTGGGAGTGAGGCCGCGGGGCGAGTCGAGGAATCCATGGGGCGGTGGGCGGGACCTCGCGCCCCACTGTGATCAGTGGCCGACGGCCACATAGGTAGGTCGGGAAAGGCTTGGCTGTAAGGCCTCCCATCCGCCCTTTTTGTGACACCGCCCGTTTATGCGGGGGCGGGTGGGCGGGAATTAAAAACTCGAAACTCAACACAGGCTCGGGTGGGTGGGAATTCCTAGTTCCTAATTCCTCATCCCTAATTCTCTCGGTACATCGCCTCGATCACGTCGGCGTAGTGCTCCATGGCGACATTGCGTTTGACCTTCATCGTCGGCGTCAGGAGGTCGTTCTCGATCGTGAACTCGTCGACCAGGCGGAATTTCTTGATCGTCTCGAATGAAGCGAGCTCGCGATTCTTCTCGTCGACCACGCTTTCGATCAGATCGATGACCTCTTGGTGCTTCAGCAGTTCTTCGAGGTTGTCGGAGTCAATGCCCCGCTCAAGCGCGAACGCCTTCACGTTGTCCGCGTCGACGGTGATCAGCGAAGTGAGGTATTTCTGGCGGTCACCGACCACGCACACCTGGCTGACGTACTTGGAGGTCGCGATCAGACCCTCGATGGCTGCCGGCGCGACGTTCTTGCCGCCGGCGGTGATGATGAGGTCTTTCTTGCGGCCGGTGATCTTGAGAAATCCCTCGTCGTCGATCTCGCCGAGGTCGCCGGTGTGCTGCCAGCCGTCGGGGGTCAGGGTCTCGGCGGTCTCTGCCGGCATCTTGTAGTACTCCCGCATGACGTTGCGGCCGCGGTAGAGGACCTCTCCGTCCTCTCCGATTTTTTGCTCGATTCCCGGTCCGGTCGGACCGACCCATCCAAAGCGGTAGTTGTCATGGCGATTGATGTTGGTAAAGGAGGTGTTTTCGGTCATCCCGATACCCTCGAGGATCAGAATCCCGGCGCCATGGAAGAACTTGGCGATCTCGGGGTTGATCGGTGCGGCGCCCGAGATGCACCACCGCACACGGCCGCCCAGAGCCTCCTGGACCTTGGAAAAGACCAGCTTGGTGGCGAGCCCGTACTTCAGGTTGAGCAGCGGTGGGATCGGCTTTCTGGCGACCTCGAGGTCGGAGACCTGCGCGCCGACCGCGCACGCCCAGTTGAAAATTTTGAGCGCCAGACCACCCTTGGCCTGCGCGCCGGAGATGATCTTGGTGTGGACCTTCTCGTAGACCCGAGGCACGCTGGGAAACCAGTGCGGCCGGCCGATCTTGAAGTCCTCGGCGATGGTCTCGATTCCACGGGCAAAGATCGTCGTGGCGCCGGCTACGATCGCGGTGAATATGCAGGTGCGGGCGAAGACGTGGGCCAGCGGCAGAAAGAGCAGCGTCTCGTCACCGTCCTGGCTTTCGACCGAGCCCCAAACCGATTGGGCGGTGAAGGTGATGTTGTCGTGAGTCAGGACCGCGCCCTTCGGGATGCCGGTGGTTCCGGACGTGTAGACGATGGTCATCACGTCGCCCGGTGACACGTCGGCGATCCGTTCTTCGAGGGCCTCGTCAGAGACATCGGCGCCGAGCTCGAGGAAGTCGTCATAGGTCATGACCCAGTCGTTGCCCGCCGGCGCCTCACCCGAAAAGAGAATCACCCGGCGGATCGCGGGGACATCGCCGCGAATCTCGAGCATCTTGGCGAGCTGGGTCTCGTCCTCCACGAAGACGAGCACCGCATCCGACTGGTTGACGATGTAGGAAACGTCCTTGCCCAGCAGGGAGTGATAGATGCCGACCGCACAGGAGCCGATGCTTGCCATCGCGACATCGGTGAGGACCCAGCGGTAGTTCGAGTAGCTGACGATGTTGGCCTTGTCACCCTTGCCGACGCCGAGCGCGATGAGGCTCTTGCCGGTGCGCCGCACGTCGGCGTAGAAATCGTTCCACGAGACCGTCCGCATTTCGCCGTTTGCGAGAATCGAACGGTAGGCCGGTCGGTCGCCGCACCGCTCGACCGTGTTCTTGACCATTTCATGCACGTTGCGAAAGTCTCTGAAATCCATGAGCATCCCCCTCAAAACCCTTTGCTCACCAGCGTTGCCGGCTCGCTTTGGTGATTCTGTGTAACAGCGATGAGTGTACCAGAGGGAGCGGAAACGCGTCGGGCTATACTGCTGCGTCGCCTCGATCGAGGGGTTGACTCTTTTGGAGGAAGTGATCATGGATACCAACCAGTGGCTGTCACAGATCAGCACGAATCCTTGGATGCGCCAGGCGATGATTCTCCTGATAGCGTTTTTCCTGGCGATTTTGGTGCGCCTACTTTTCACACGGGTGATCCGTCTCTTTACCCAAAAAACCGAGACCGACATCGACAACAAGATCGCTCAAGCGCTTCGCAAGCCTGCTGTCTACACGGTCATCCTTGTCGGGATCATGCTGGCCTATTTGGAGTTCGAAGCGCCGACACAGGTGAACTACCTGGTTCTCGGAATCATCCAGACCTATATCGGCCTCCTGTGGTCAGTGGCTCTGATGCGAGTCGGTCACGTCTTTCTCGAGGTCGTGTCCAAGAACGTCGACCGTTTTTCGTTTATCGAGCCGCGAACCCTGCCACTCTTCGACATGGTTCTGAAGGTGGTTGTCATTGGTGGCTTCCTGTACGCGGTGTGTCTCGCCTGGCATGTGCCGCTCACATCCTGGCTCACCTCGGCCGGCGTACTCGGAATCGCGGTCGGATTTGCCGCCAAGGACACCCTGTCCAATTTGTTTTCGGGCGTGTTTATCGTCGCCGACAGTCCCTACAAAGTCGGTGACTTTGTGGTGCTCGACAACACCATCCGCGGTCAGGTGCTCGAGATCGGTATGCGATCGACCCGTCTGCTCACCCGCGACGACATCGAAGTCACGGTGCCCAACGCGGTGATCGCCAACAGCCAGATCGTCAACCAGACCGGCGGGCCGCACGAAAAGATGCGGGTGCGAATCAAGGTGGAGGCGGCCTACGGCTCCGATGTGGACCAGGTGGAGGAGGTCTTGCTTGGCTGTGTCGAGAACGCCGACAACGTCTGTGATCAACCTGCACCGCGTGTTCGGTTTCGCGAGTTCGGCGCTTCCGGTTTGGTCTTCGAGCTGCTGGCATGGATCGACCAACCCGTCTTCCGCGGTCGCGTGATGCACGAGCTGAACCGCAGGGTCTACAAGGCGTTCAACACCGAATCCATCGAAATCCCGTACGCCAAGCAGGATGTTTACGTCAAGGAGTTGCCGGGGTCCGGGGTTTGACCGCCGGCCCGGCCGACAGATAGGTTTGCAATCCAGAATTCTTTCAGGAACACAGGTGTGGAGATCGGGAGGAGTGAATACATGATGTCGAGATCTAGGTCACTGGTCACTGCGGTCGTTTCGGCTCTGCTGGTGGTTGGGTGCGGGTATGTGGCGGCGCCGGATTCTGAGGAACAGCGGCTGCTCCCGGCGTCGGAGCAACTCGAGGTCCGTGTCGGCTGGCTCGAGACTCGCCACGAGATGCTGCTCGAGATGATGCGGCGCCACGGGGTCGAGATGTGGATCGTGGTCAACGAGGAGTTTCACGACGATCCCCTGACCGAGTTCGTGGCGCCGCCCGAGGTCTATGTCGGAAACCGCGATATCTTCGTGTTCATCGATGCGGGCGAAGCCGGGTTGCGGCGGGTGGCAATCACTGGGTTCGCGAGCGAGCATCTCAAACACTTCTTCGAGAATCCGGACGAGCCGCGACCGGCTGACGAGGTTCTGCCGGAGCTCTTCGCGGAGCACGACCCACAGACCATCGCGTTGGCCGTCGAAGGTCGACGTGGAGTCACCCGGAGCCTGACCAAAGCATCGTTCGACCTGCTGTCGGAGATCCTCGGTGAGACAGCGACCGAACGCTTCGTGGGAGCGACGGATCTGATCGAGGAGTACCTCGAAACTCGTATTTCGGACGAGCTCGAGCATTTTCAGGTGGCGGTCGAGCTGACGGACGAGGTCGGCCGGCGGGCCTTTTCCAACGAGGTGATCACCCCCGGCGTGACCACCGTCGGCGAGATCCGATCGTGGATCCTCGATCGATGGTGGGAGCAACGTGTCGATCCTTGGTTTCCGCCCGATATTCGCGTGCAACGCGCCGGCGAAGAGAATGCGACATCGCGAGGCTTTCTGGCGGTCGCACCGGACGACACGGTGATCCGTCGCGGTGATCTGCTGCACATGGATATCGGTTTCACCTATATGGGTCTCAACACCGACTGGCAGAAGATGGCCTATGTGCTGCAGGAAGGGGAGCGGGATGCTCCCGAGGGTCTGAAGCAGGCGCTCGCTCAGGCCAACACCCTCCAGGATGTCATGAGCAGCGTCTCACGTCCTGGAAAGCGGGCCGGCGAGGTCTACAGCGAGATCATGGCCGAGATGGAGGCGCTCGGCATCGAGGCAATGGTCTACAGCCACCCCCTCGGAAACCACGGCCATGGTCTCGGCGCGAGCATCGATTTCAGATCTGCTCAACGAGAAAACGCCGAAGCCGCGGAGGAAAAGAAGCTCCGTGCGGGCGCCCATCTCGCCATGGAGTTCAACATTGCCGCCGAGATCCCGGAGTGGGACGGGAAGAAGGTCTGGATCATGCAGGAAGACCCGGTCCACCTCACCGAAGAGGGATGGGAGTTCTTCGTACCCCGCCAGGAAGCGTTCTATCTCATTCGTTAGCAGGCACCTGTCGATCTGAGCGAAGCTCACCACAATTCTCCAAAAGGTCAGCTTTCTGACCTCTTGGAGAATTGTGATCTGTATCACACTGGGATGTTGTGCTGATTTGTGACGATAGGGAGCAATTGTCCTCAAGCCGCGGCTTCGTGAAACCTGGCATCGGATTTGCTGAAACTGTTCTGGAGCCCGGTCATGAGCCGAAACGAACGCGCGCCGGGCCCGAGGAGAGATGGATGCCCCCAGTGATGTTCACAATTGTCGGGAACCCCTCAGATATGACCATCAGCCAGTGCACCTTCTGTGTCCATCGTAGCCCGGATGCCACCCATTGCCGGGCCTATCCCAAGGGCATCCCAATGGAGATCATCACGAACGAGCACGATCACTCCGAAAGCTTTCCCGGAGACAACGGTATCCTCTATAAACCGGTCGAGCTCGCCTATCGGAAGAAGGTCCCGGCGTAGGGATCGAGGCCTGCGGCTTGGGGCTGGGTCTGGGTTTTCGGTTTGGTCGCCCAACGCTCCTGAGTTGTTAGTTTTTAGTTTTCAGTGTTGAGTTTCCGTCACTCCGGGTGACAACGTTGAAACGTTCAACGTTCAAACGTTAGAACGTTTCACCCGCCCGCGCCTCGAGGATCCGCGTCCGGCATCTGAAGCACCTTGCCTCGCGGAGGCCTCGTGTCATCAGCCGTTTTGCAGAAGGGAGCGGCGGACTCGGCACCTCTGATAGGGTTGAGGCGTGGACTGGGTTGCCTCGCTGTTCCTGACCTCGGTCGGAGTGCTCGCTCTGCTCGGACTGGCCGTCTTTGGAGTGGTTTCGATGGGCGAAGGCGAGCGCCGGGCGGCTCGAGTCTCATTCACCCTCGCAGCGGCGTTGTCGGCATCGTTCCTTGGCGCGGCCGTGCTGCCGCACCCTGTGCCAACTGTTGTGGCGGCTGCGTTGACGGTCGCGGGCCTCGCGACGATCGTATTCTGGTTTGCCGGATCGGCGAGCGATGAAACTTTGGGTGGCAGGCCCACTCGGAGGGTGGACGAACGCGACATCATGTTTTCCAGGGGTCGCCTGATTCCCGGCAGCCCGGAGTACGAATCCTACTATCGGATGCGTCCGCAGAACCGACAGGGCGATGACCACACTCGGTCTCTTCCGGGCCTTCTGTCATCCCAAGCGGAGCTCGCCGAACCGCTGTCCTTTGCCGCTGCCGAAGCCTCGTTCGACCTCACCGAGGCGGTTCGTCATCACGTCGACGGCGAGATCGCCGCGGAGCGCCAGGAACGTTCCGCCGAGCACTGGACAGCGGTGTTGAAGGGCCTCGCGCGATCCTACGGGGCAGTCGACGTCGGGGTGACCGAGCTACGGCCCTACCACATCTATACCCACGTCGGGCGCGGCACCGGCGAATATGGCGAACCAGTCGAGCTCAATCATCGGTGGGCGCTGGCCTTCTCGGTCGAGATGGATCACCGGCAG
>CBDTWX010000346.1:0-6331 GCA_965364305.1 uncultured Thermoanaerobaculia bacterium | reverse complement strand
CCGCCACTCCCGCACGTAGAGCGAGCGGTCATCGGCGACCGCGAGCATGACCGGATTGACGTGCGGGCTGGTTTCGCGGAAGGCGAGGCGGCGACGGTGGCGAGCGGCAAAGGAAGGATCCGCCATCCGCTCGAGGAGCGCATCGAGCGGCAGCCGGTGGTGGTGAACGGGTGGGGCCATTTGGCACCCTCCTCATTCAAGTATACGAGAGGGATTCCGAGGTTGTCTGTGATCAGGAACCGTCGGAGTCGGGTTCGACGCCGAGGCGGTGGATCATTTCGTTGAGGGTGGTCGGGCTGAGCTGAAGCATCCTCGCGGCGCGACGCTGGACACCGCTGCTGCGGCGTAGGGCTTCGCGGATGAGATTCTCTTGATAATCGGCCACCGCACGGCGGAAGTCGAGCCCGTCGGCAGGGAAGTCGAACCGGGGCGCCTCACCGCGCGTTTCGCCGCGCACGGCCAGCGGGAGCTCGTCGACCTCGATGGTACCGCCCCGGCAGAGGACGACCGAACGCTCGACCGCGTTCTCGAGCTCGCGCACGTTGCCCGGCCAGTGGTAATCGGTCAAGGCGTCCATCGCCTCCGCCGAAAAACCCTCGACCTCGCGTTGATTTTCCTCGGCAAAGATCCGCAAAAAATGAGTGGCGAGCAGCGGGATGTCCTCGTTGCGGTCGCGCAGCGGTGGCAGCTCGATTGTGATGACGTTGAGACGGTAATAAAGGTCTTCGCGGAAATTTCCGTTCTGGACCTCGTCCCAGAGATCGGTATTGGTGGCAGCCACCAGCCGGGTGTCTACAACCTTGGCCTCGACGCTGCCCACACGACGAATCTCCCGCTCCTGGATGACGCGCAGCAGCTTGGTCTGGGTCTCCGCCGAGATGGTACCCACCTCGTCGAGGAACAACGTGCCCATATGGGCGGCCTCGAACAGGCCTTTGCGGTTGTTCACCGCACCGGTGAAGGCTCCCTTGACGTGACCGAAGAGGGTCGACTCGAGGAGTTCCGCCGGGATCGCCGTGGTATGGACCGGCACGAACGGCCCCCCGCTCCGCGAGCTCAGGCGGTGGATGCCTCGCGCCACCAGTTCCTTGCCGGTACCCGATTCTCCGACAATGAGGATTGTCGAGCGGGCCGGCGCGGCACGGCGCATCAGCTCGAAGACCTCCTCGATACGACGGCTGGTGCCGACGATCTCGCCCATTCCTTCGAGACGGCTCCGAAGCTGGAGGTTCTCAACCAAAAGTGCACGCCGCTCGGCGGCGCGATGAACGAGGTTGAGGACCTCCTCGTTTTTGAAGGGCTTGGGAACGTAATGGAACGCCCCGCCTCGCATCGCCTCGATGGCTGACTCGACCGATGAGTAGGCGGTGATGACCACCACCGGCAGATGTGGATCGTAGGACTTGATATCGGGAAGCAGCTCGAGGCCCGACCGGTCGGGAAGCATGATATCGAGGAGCACGACATCAATCTCCTCCTCGCGAAGAAGACGCATGCCATCTTTGGCCGTCGTTGCCTGCTGGCAATCGAAGCCATCTCCCCTGAGGAGAGACCCCAGCACGTCCTGAAGGACGGGCTCGTCGTCAATTATGAGGACGGTTCCGGATCCAGCCATCGTTGTAACCTGATCGTTGCGCGAGCCCCGCCGCGTTCTGAGTTTTCAATCCCGACTTCGCCGCCTAATTGGGCGATCATATCACGCGTGATGGCAAGGCCAAGACCCGTGCCTCCGCGCTCCGTCTTGGTGGAAAAGAACGGTTCAAAGACCTTGTCTCCGCTCTCGTTCGGTATACCGGGACCGGAGTCGTCGACACGAATCTCCGCCCATTCACCGTCACGGACTACCGAAAATCGAACCTTGGAGCCCGGCTGTGAAGCCTCGATGGCGTTTCGCACGAGATTTCCAACAGCCAGCTCGAGCGGCGCCACGGATGCCCACACCATCACCGGCTCGTCGATGGTTTGGACATCGAGCGCGCCTTCCGCACCCAAAGAGCGCGCGGCCTCCTGCGCAGCTCGGACCGCGACCCCCCCGATATCCAAGACCATGCGGCTATCGCTCGAGCCGCGCACCATGGCGCGAAGATTCGAGACGATGCGCGACACCCGGAAGCTCTGGTCGACGAGCTTGGTGACGATCGCGGCGCGCGGATCGTCATCCGATGTCATCTCGCCAAGCATCTGGGCAAAGGAAGAGATTCCAGTAAGCGGGGTGTTGATCTCGTGGGCGAGGCCGGAGGCAAGCCGGCCGAGACCGACCAGGCGCTCCTGCTCGCGAACCCGGTCCTGGAGATCTCTCAGCTCGCTGACATCTTGAAGAACCACCACTCGACCGTTGAAGCTCCCGCTGTCCAGTTCGAGCACCGAAACCGCCAGAATGACTCGCCGCTGGGGATCGGAAAGGGTCCGCGCCTCGGTGTTGACGGCGTGCACCGGCAGCTCGTTTCGCCAGTCTTCGGGAAGATCGACCAGGGAGCCGAGGCCGAGACCCACAAGTGCTTCGGCTTCGCGCCCAAAAAGACCCGCAGCTTGCCGGTTGGCCGACAGAATGTGGGCTGCCGCATCGCAGACCAGTATGGCCGCGGCCGACGATTCGATGATGCGCTGCGTGTTGGTGAGGAGGATCCGGTACTCGTCAGCCTGACGCCTGAGATCGTCGAGGTAGCGAGCGTTCTCAAGGGCCAGGGCGGCCTGCGCTGCAAATGAGGACACCACTTCCTCACCCTCGCTGCCGAGCGGAAAGATGCCCCGCCGAAGACCGAGGTACAACAAACCGTGCACGGTGCCGACACGTTCCAGGGGAACCCGCACCGCGTATCCAGCGACGGCCAGCGAGTCCTCGAACACGTTGGGAAAATCGCTTTCGGCAACCTCAGACGGCAGGTGGTCCGGGGCAACACTCGGGTCGCCGGTGACACGCTCGAACCTGTCGTCGTCGGTCCGCAGGTAGGTCGCGACGAGATCGAACTCGAGGCCTTCGATCAAAGTCTCGGACAGCCGCATCAGAAGCTCTCGAGGATCGGTCACTCTGGCGAGCTCACGGCTTGCACCGGTGAGGAGTGAGCGGGGCGCCTGCCTCCCGTGATGGAGCCACTGGTCGAGGAACCTCTCGACTCTCAGCCGAACCGGCTGCAAAAGGACCACCAGCAGGACGCCGGTCGCAAAGGCGAAGAGATTACGCAGGGAACCGACGCCGCCGGTATATCTCAAGAGGAGGTGATTGGTGACCGTGAAGATGAACCCGCCCGTGACCACCACCAGGGTGGCCGACAGCGAGTCACGGCTGATTGGTTCAAGGTCCCACAACCGATACCCCCGGAGAGCAGCCACCACGGTCAAGGGAATTGCGCTGATCGGAAACACGACGAGCCAGGTAAACGGCTCGAAAAGGACCCCGATCCAGCGCGGTACCATCACGAGCACGAGAAACGGCGCCAGCCCGACAAAAAGACCGAGCGCGACCCACTCGATCTGACGTCTGATCCGGACCTCGCGCGCCGCCGCCCGCCACCGCCAGATCTGGAGGACGATTCCAAAGAGCAGAGACAATACGAAGAGGGCGCGCAGCAGTGAAGCGAGCACCGGCCACCACGCTTCCGCACCGACGAAGAGAGCCGTTGCACCCGAACCCCCCACTGCCGTCGCCGTCAACAGATCGAAGGTCTTCATCGAGTGATCACGGGCGGGAAAGATCGCAAAGAACCGCACGATGAGGAAAGGCAGCGCCGCTCCAGCGCAACGCCGAATCACCTGCAACGCGAGCTCTGCCGACGCGATGCGGTTGGGCACCGCGCCGATGATCAAGGCGGCAGCGGCGAGCAGCAGGAAGGTAACAGCCTCGCGGCGCCTCGAGGTCCAGATCGCGAATACGGCGCAGCCAAGACCAAAGAATCCGACCGCCGTCCTCGCCAGATAAACCGCGTTGATGTCCGAAGCCGGCGAGCGAAATCGGATGTCGGACATCCCTTCCGGTGCGTGACGAACGACCAGGATATGCTCCTCGCCGCCGGCGAGGACAAATGCCGGATCCTCGAGGCGCTGGATGTCAATCCCATCGACCTGGAGGATGAGATCACCCTTCACCAGTCCAGCCCCCTCGGCACTCGAACCGGAGGGAACCTCATCTACCACCAGACCCTCTTCGACCCACGACACGGGAAAATCGAGGTGGTAAAAACTGCGAACCGTCCGGATCAGGGAGGTTCCAGACACCACCATGACAAAGATGGCGAGAAGGGTCAAAAAAAGACGCTGCGCACGCATGACATCAGTATAGGCGTATAGAAACGCGGTTGAAACGGCAGACTCTGGATCGATGAGCGTTTGTGGTCAGCCGTCGCGGGCCAGTCCGTTGTCGCCGAGATCGTGGTCATGGTCGGCGGTAATCACCCCTGCCAGAAGCATGTCGCGCGCCGCGAGTGCAACTCGTCCGCGGCAATAGGGCAGGAGCTCGGAAAGCAAGCCCCAGCCGCAGGGTTCGGCCGAAAGCTGGTGCCATATCTCCTCCACCAGACGAGGAATCTCGGGACCATTCCACGAAAGCTGGCGGGCAGACGGATGAAGAAGTACGTCGGCGGGAACGGTCGCGGCAAAATGGGCGAACTCGTCCTGGATGCGTGCAGCCTCAAAGAGCAACGGCTGGACGGGATAGAATCGGTCGGTCTCCGGCGGTCTGCTGAGGTTGGAGTATCTGAAAGTCCCGTTGACGGGTGGGAAGTTGAGGATCTCGAGAAACGCCTCCGGTCCAACAAGCCTTCCGCAATTCATCCGCCCGATCATCTTGTCGGTGGTGTGAATCGCCCCGAAAGAGTTACCGTTGGCGTCGCTGATCTCGAGCACACCAGTGGTCCCGGATTCGACCACGGTCTGAAGGATCGCCGGCAGGTCGAAGTGCTCCAGACCACCGCGCAGGTTGCTGTTGCTGTGGGCACCGAGATTGGCGGCAGCACCCTCCAGACGCCGGGCCAGTCCTTGCAGGTAGTGCAAGGCGAGGTCGCGGGACGAGTACAGCTGCCTCAGGATGATCGGCCGCGGCCACTGAAGGGTGGCCCCGCCTTCCGGAAAATGACCCAGCGAGGTCAGGGCGCTTCCGGTGAGGACCTTGCTCTCGCACATCAGCGATCCGTAGCCGAGGTAGGCGACCGCTTGCATTCCTACCTCGACGCTCTCCTCACGGCAAATCTCGACGACGCCGTCGAGCACCATGTAGAGAGCCGCGGGCACATCACCGGGCCGAAACAGAACCCCGCCGGACGGCTGCACATCGTAGGTGGCCAGCCGCGCGAGATTCATCTGTTCCTCCTCGGCCATGCCGTGAAAGAAGTTACTTTCCCTAATCGCCCGCACCTGATCCTCGAACAGCATGCAGACTATGTATCACACTCCAGCCAAAGCGTTCAAAACTCCTACACCGAAAGACCGGAGTGATGCCTCATCGTTTCGGCACACGGATACAATGGTCTGATGACTCGGGATGAAAAATCCATGAGGGCGTTTCGGCAGGTCCTCCAGGAGGAGCTCCGGAACCCGGTGTATCTCACACCCGAAGAGGTGGCGGGGGGTTGGAGCGATCTCTTCCCGGCCCTCGCGGCGTCCTTGCCCGCACCGTTCCCGATCTATGGACGAGACGAGGAAAAGGTGGTGACGTGGGGCTATCCGTTGCTCTTATCAGAAGGTGTTCTCAAGCTGCGCCGTGATCTCGACGGGCTGGTGACAGCCGAGGCGAAATACCGCCTGAAGTCCCCGTCGAGAAACGGCGATGAAAAACGGTCGATGATCGCGCAACGTGACCGCTATCACAAGTCCATCTCCGCCATTTTTGAAAACGTCTTCATGAATGACTACCACCGTGGACTGGTCGACCTTTTCCTCCTTTTCCACTCCCAAGAAATATGTCGCGCGCTGTCGAAGGTGCGGACGGAACCTCCACATTTCCCGGCCAACTCGCGATTGTCCGGACCGGAGCACTTGCGTCAGGGCATCGCGACCGTGATCGCTGATCTCCTCCGCCGAGCCGCTCTCACCGCGGTGGATCACCTCAAACAACTGGCCGAGGTACAGGTGACCCCGGCTCTGACTCCACTGCTCGGAATCATCTGCCAGGATCAACTGCTGTTGAGCGAGGCCCGCCCGCCGGACCGGCTCACCCAGCTGAGAGAATTTCTCCAATCGCGTTTTCGGCAGGATGCTGAGGCGTTGACGGCCGCCAACCAGAATTCTCTCGAAAGGCTCAGGGAGATCGTCAACCGCCAGCCCGAGGTGGGCAAGCTCCTCAGTCTCGCGGTCGGTTCGAGTCTCCGGCTCGAACAACCGGAATATCTGCTCGAACCGC
>CBDTWX010000345.1:0-6344 GCA_965364305.1 uncultured Thermoanaerobaculia bacterium | reverse complement strand
CCGCCACGACACGGCTCGGGCACGAGCTTTCAGGAGAGCACGGATGAGTCCTGACGAGAAAGACGACGGCGCCACTCCACACGAGGCAGAGGAGACGGCGTTTCTCGACGCTGAAGATCGCGCCTCGGACATGGCCGTCGATTTTGTGGAGCCCCAGGAAAGGATCGCGGGTTCGTCATCGAGCCAACGCTACCTGCTGGGCGAGACTCTGGGAGAGGGTGGCATGGCGGTCGTGCACACCGCCACCGACGTCCAGCTCCAAAGGGTCGTGGCCGTCAAACGGCTGCGCTCGGAGCTCGTCCACCGGGACGAGGCGCGACAGAGGTTTTTTGCCGAAGCCGAGATCCTCGCGAGCCTCGACCACCCCGGCACCACTGCGGTATTCGAGGCCGGACGCCTTCCCGACGGCGATTGCTTTTACGCCATGAAACGGGTCCAGGGTCAGACCCTGCGCGAGCTGATGGACGAACGCACCGACGCCGACATTCTCGACCGGGGCAACCGCGCCCACTTCATCGAGATCTTCATTCGCGCCTGCCAGGCCGTCGCCGCCGCCCACATCCAGGGGGTGATTCACCGCGACCTCAAACCCGAGAACATCATGGTTGACGATCTCGGGGTGGTCTATGTCATGGACTGGGGTCTGGCAAAGAAGCTCGACGAAGACCCCGACACCAACCAGACTGACTCCGAGCGCACCCGACTCGGGGCGGTGATGGGGACCCCCGCCTACATGTCGCCCGAGCAGGCTTCGGGTCACGCATCGACATCGGACCGGCAGACCGATGTCTTCTCGCTCGGGGTGATGCTCTATGAGATTCTCACCGGTGTGAACCCGTTCCGGGGCGAGACCGCCGTCGAGTCGATGAAGGGTGTGATGTACCACGATCCCGATCCGCCGCGGAAGCGCAACCCGCGGCTCGATCGGACGATCTCGGCGATCACCATGAAGGCGCTCGACAAGGATCCGTTCCGCCGATACCGATCCGCGGTCGAGCTGGCCGAGGACGTCCGCCGCTACCGTGAGTTCCTTCCGGTGACGGCAGTCGAGCCCACGGCAATCGAAAAACTGGCCAACTGGTCGCGGCGCAGCCCACGGCTGGCGGTCGTCCTTGCGAGCCTCGTCGTGGCCGTGATCGTCGCCGCCGCCGCCACGGCATTCCAGGCATCGGTTGAAAATGCCCGCGTCGCCACCGGGTACGGCTTCATCGACGAGATCGAGGCCCGTCTGGACGAGATCGAGACCGAAATGGCGGCCCTGAGAGAGGAGCGCGACCGTCTCGAGCCGGGTGCGGAGAGAAAGGTCGTCGAGAACCGGCTGTCGGCCCTCCTGGCGGAGTACGAGATGGCCGAGAAGGACCGCATGGCCGTCTCTTTGGCGATCACCGGCTTCACGATTCTGTCGCCCGAAAAGAGGGCGCGAGAGCTGATTCGAGAATCGATCTGGGACGATATCGAGGAGCACATCGCGGCCGGCGACTATTACCGCGCCCGAGCGGGCATCCGCTTCGCGCTCCGCTACCACGAGGGCGGCAACATCTTCGGCTTTTCCGAGGAGAGCTACCAGGCCCTGACCGAGGAGCTGGCCAAGGTTGAACGCAGGATCGAAGCCGCCGAACGGGAGGCTCGAGAGCAGGCAGCCGCCGCTCACGCACAAACCGGGAATTGACTGCAACAGAAACTGGATCCGTGATCATGAGCAAATCCAAAAGCACGATGTTCAAGACGGCGTGCGGCCTTTTGGCATCCCTCACGTGCGCCGCCTGTGGCCAGGGGCTCCTCGAGAGCGCCTCGACCGGTCAAACAGACGGGGCGCCGACCATCGACGAGCTCGCGAACACGACGTTTTCCGGCGTTTTTGACCGTCCCGTGACCCTCGACGACGGACGGTGGGAGGGCGAGCCGTTTGTCGATGACGGCGCCTCCAGACCGTCGGTCGGTCTGATCGCGCACTTCCAGCTCACCGACGATCTCGACGGCGACGGCAAAGAGGAGGCCGCGGTGCTGCTCTGGGCGAGCTCCGGCGGCTCCGGCACGAGGGCCTATCTCGCCGCAGCCGGGCGCCACGGCAACCGCGTGGCGAATCTGGCGACGGTTCTGATCGGCGACCGGGTGCAGGTCCGCGCAGGCTGGGCGGCCGGAGGTCGCGTCATCCTCGAACTCATCGAGGCCGGACCGGACGATGCCGCCTGCTGCCCAACTCAGAAAACGACAAAGACCTGGGAGCTTGGCGCCGAGGGTCTGTCGCTCGTCTCGACCGACATCAACGGCACCCTGTCGGTCGCCGACCTCGAAGGACCCGAGTGGGTGCTGACCGAGCTCGGCCGGGGTCGACCGGTCGACGAAGGATTCGAAATCACCCTCGCCTTCGAGGACGACCGCGCCGCGGGCACAGGGGGGTGCAACCGCTACTTCGGCACCGTCAACTCGGAGACGCCCGGGAAGCTGCGGTTCAGCGGGATGGGTGCGACGCGGATGGCCTGCCCCGGACCGGCCATGGACCTCGAGCAACGGTATCTCAGCGCCCTCTCCGGGGCCACGGGCTACAGCTTCCTCGCCGGCCGACTGGTGCTGAGCTGCGATACTGATGACGGCCCGATGGACCTGATCTTCGCCCCGCGCGACGAATCCCCGCCGCCCTCCCAGTGACGGCGCCTCATCCTTCGGGGCGAATCACACCCTCCTCCGTGTCCGCCTCCGCCTCCGTGCCCGTGCCCGAGCAGTGCCCGGATCAGTGCCAGAGCGCAGCGACAGGACGCAGCGGCCGGGGCAGGGACAGCGATCGGCGGCAGGATTCAGCGGCAGGTGCCAGCGACAGTCCACAGCGACAAGGGCAGTGATCAGCGATCAGCACCGCACCTGCGATTCCTCGGGAGACACAGACCAAGGAGCTGTGCTCGATTGGTGGCGATCTGTCCTGTTTGCGATCCCAAGGAGGGCATCTTCATTGTCATTCCGAGGAGTCCGACGACGAGGAATCTGGGGGGTGGTCTCCGGAGGCGCGTATCGGTGAGTCCCCAGCCCGGGCTTGTCCCAAGCGACCGAAGGTATCTGAACGGATGGGGCGCTCGGCGCGACACGGTCACCTCCGGGTCGTTCAACGAGTCGGGCCACAGCAGGTGAGCGCGCTCCAGGTGTAGGATTGGGGCACGATGGATTTCAGCCTCGTCCTCCGGATCTTCTCCGATTGATTGGAGGATCTGTTTGACCGAATCGACGACAACCGAGCGACGAGCTCTTGACCTGGAGCGCGACCTCCCCCCAACGACAGCCGAGGATATTCGTGTGTTGCGGGAACTGAGGAATTCACACATCGGGGCCGCGCTCGTGCACGTCCAACGGCTCCCCGCACCGAATTGGACGCTCGCGGCCGCCGCCGCCCGGCCCACATTCGACAATTGCCCACCGTTCGATCTGTAACCGCGATCGCGACATGAGACTCCGAACTCTTCCGAGAAGCGTCTCGCGGTTCTCCACGATCTTGTCGACACATTCTGAACTCCACACCATGGGCGAGAGCTGGGGACCCGTCCATTTTCTGAACCTTCTCGGCGAGAATCCAGCATCGAGTATCGGGCGGGTGGCGGGGCCCGCTACTCGAACCAGGTCGTGACGTCGTGCACGCTCTTCTTTGTCAGCGTGGGAACCTGGCAGTCGGGTTGGGGGAAGCCGACCGGGAAGAGGATGAAGGGCCGCTCTGGAGCCGGTCGATCGAGGATCCGGCTGAGGAAACGCATCGGCTGCGGGGTGTGGGTGAGGGTGGCGAGCCCCATCTCGTGGAGGGCGGCGATCAAGAATCCGCAGGCGATGCCGACGCTTTCGTTGACGTAGTAGTTGGTGGCCTTGCCACCGTCGGCTTCGAGCGAGTAGATCTCCTTGAAGACCACGATCAACCAGGGCGCAGTCTCCAGGAAGGGCTTCTCCCATCCGGTGCCGAGATGGGCCAGCGCCGCGAGCCACTTCTCGGAGGCGCGCCCGCCTTCGTAGAACTCCTTTTCCTCCGCCTCGGCGGCTCGACGAATCTCCGATTTGACGGTCGGATCCGAGACGGCAACGAAGTGCCAGGGCTGACGGTTCGCACCGGAGGGGGCGGTGTTGGCGGCGGCGATCGCCGTCTCGATCAGCTCGCGGGGGACCGGGTCCGGCGCAAACTCGCGCACCGATCGCCGGCGCGCCAACAGGTCGAATACGGCGCGCCCGCGCGAGCTCATCTCCTCGGCCGGGAGACGCTCGAACTCCAACGGTACGGGACGGTAGGTTTCATTGCTCATACATTCAAGAATACCGAATCGTGGCGCAGGAGCCCGATTCTGCGGGTCAGGACCTGATAGATCTACTGAACCCCAGCAACCGCACCGCCCCACGCGCCCGAACCGAGATCCTCGATGGTGACGGCAATGGTTGCCGGTCCTTGCGGCCACCGGAGAGGCACCCGATAGCCCCACGCGGCCACCACCCCGTCGACGGTCTCGGTGCGGTGGAGCACGAAAGGCTCGTTGTCGCCGGCGAGCACCCCGACCGTGACGCGGAGAGGTCTGCTGCCACCTTTGACCAACAGGGCCGAGATCGCTTCCAGCCGCACCGTCACCGTAGCCTCGACCGACGTCGTGTCGTCGGCCGCAGGCTGCGGCTCGGTCAGGGCGACCTCCACCTCGAGATCGCCGGTCTCCTGCGAGCCCCTGAGAAGACGCCTGACGCGAGCCGCCGCCTCGCCCGCGAGGGTCTCCGAGGCGACCACCGAGGGCGACTGAATGGTCGCCCCGGAGCGATCCGTGGAGATTGCAAGATCGTGATTCGCACCGTCGGGCGGCCGATCGATCTGGTAGGTGAGCCGGTACCAGCCGGTGCTCTGGTCGATCAAACGGTCGAGTCCCGCACCGCCCATTGCGACCTCGCCCCCGCTGGGCGCCGCCAGATGGCGCTGCGAACCGAGCGGATCGAGCATCAGAAACTGGGAGTACGAGCTGCGGATCGCATCCGGTTGGGCGCTCATAAAGGTCTGGAATCGGTCGCCGCCACCGATCTCGGCTGCGCCCGTCTGGGAGCCGGTGGTGCTGGTGGCCACTGGCACGACCAACCAACCCGCCGCGGCGAGGTCCCGCCCCACGCGATCGACCCGGGTCGACTGACGAAAGCGCTTGAACTCCTCGCGGGCGTCGGCTGCGCTGTGGGTCTCCAGCCTCTCGATGAACGGGAGGTAGAAATCGACCGGATCTTCGTCGAAGCCGGCGCCCACCACGAAGAGAAGGCGGGGTCGTTTCAGCGACGAGGTCAAAGCCCAGTCGCTGACGCGTGTCGCCGTCTGTCGCAACACGCCGTCTTCTTCGAAGATCGCGCTCCGGGCGGCGGTGAGCACCGTGTAGCGTTCGAACCGACGATCCTCCTGCCCCGAGTCGAGACCCTCGGCGCGGGCGGGGTCAGCGGCGTCCGTATCGCCACCTCCTCCAACGATGTCGCCGCGGGTCAGCCGGTTGGGCGTCTTTCGGATGTCGCGAAGAAAGCGGGTCCGGATCAGCTCGATGGCATGTTGCCCGGTCGGTTGGGCCGCCAGCTCCTCGAGAGCGTTTCGAATGGCCTGGGGATCGGTGGCGCTCTCGATCACCGTGGTGACCTTATCCTCGCAGACCACCACATCCACCGGCCCGAGCGAGGCGAGCCAATCGACACGCTCGGCCAATGCCTTGAGCGCGTTCGAGATCTCCATCGAGCCCGAGAGCCTGCGATCGACGTACACCGCCACCGGCATCTCGTCGCGTGCGGCCGACAGCTTCGGTTCGGGTGAAGAAGCGGTGGGAGACGCGACAGCCGACGCCTCGGCCGGGCTGACCGGCATCCGGGTGAGATCGAGCACCCGTACCGACCGGCCGTCCTCGGCGACCGCGATCTCGTCGGCGCCGAGATCGTCAATCGGCCGACCGGCACCGTCTCGCGCCGCGAAGAGCACCGTCACCGCGGTGACCTCGACCCGCGCGCCGGCGATCGGTGCTTCCGCGGCAACATCAGGCGCGACCGGCGTCTCGGCTTCGACCGCCTCCGCCTGTCTCCAGACCGCCTCGACCTCCCCGAGCTCCCCAAGGGTCTCGCCCCGTCGGCCCGCGACCTCGACCCCGTCGGGCAATGCGGCTGCGATCTGGTTGGGGTGCATGTGTCCGGGAAACCACGCCACACATTGGGCCTGAAGATCCGCCTTGATCGCCTCGAGAGCGTCCGCCATGGCCTCCATGTTGCGCACCGGCATTCCCTGCGGCCATCCGTCGTCGCGGAGCTTGCCGTTGCGAATGACGTACAGCGGAACCCCGACCTCGGCGAGATAGGTCCGCGCCTGACCGGCGGTGAACCAGCTG